>DASTSD010000028.1:0-3268 GCA_035760845.1 Saccharimonadales bacterium (SeqCode)
TGAAGTTCCGTAGTATGCGCCCAGAATTCGGCAGCAAAGATGCCGTCCAGGATTTCAAGGATATGGGCCGCCCCGACCTAGCTGCCGAATACGAAAAAAACCGTAAGATTCTCAGCTGCCCAGACCCGCGAATCACGCGGTTCGGCCACTTTATCCGCCGCACATCACTCGATGAACTGCCGCAACTTTTCAACGTACTAAAGGGAGAGCTCAGCCTGGTTGGCCCGCGCCCGATCGAACCTATCGAGCTGCCACGCTACAAAGACCGCGGCGCGCTGCTGCTTAGCGTTCAGTCTGGCGTGACAGGCCTGTGGCAAGTCTCGGGCCGAAACGACCTGTCGTTCGAACAGCGCGTCGAACTCGAACTTTACTACGCCCAAAACTGGAGTTTCTGGCTCGACCTAAAGATCATGCTCAAGACTCCCGGCGCACTGCTTAAACGGCGCGGGGTTCCGCAGGCAAAGGCGAACGATGGCAAATAAGCCACCGAAAATTGCCATCGTCGCAGAATTTTTGACCGTCATGGGCGGCGCCGAACGCGTCGTATATGAGCTTCACAAGGCATTTCCAAACGCTCCGATTTACACCGCCATTTACGATGAAGAACGAGTACTCCCTGAGTTCAAAAAACTCGATGTCCGAACCACGTGGCTGCAAAAATTCCCAAAAAAACTCCGCAAAATGTACAAGCTTTTTCCTACGCTGCAAGTAAAAGCCTTCCGCGACCTTGACCTAAGTGAGTTCGACATTATCATCACCAGCTCGTACCTCAACGCCAACCAAGTGCGAAAAACACGCTCTGGCCAAGTACTTATTTCGTATTGCCACACGCCCGCCCGCTACTACTGGAGCCACTACGACGAGTACCGCAAGAGGCCAGGATACGGTAAGCTCGATCCGATTATCCGCCTTCTGATTCCCCTCCTCGTGCCACACCAGCGCAAACTCGACTACCAAGCCGCGCAGAACGTCGACGTGTTTATTGCCAACTCAACCGAAACCCAAAAACGCATCAAAAGATACTACGGCAAGCCCGCCACGGTTATTCACCCGCCAGTCGACGTTGACCGGTTCGAGCCGTCCCGAACTCGCGGCGATTACTATATGACCATGGGCAGGCAACTGCCGTACAAACGCTACGATCTCGTTGTCGCCGCCTGCACCAAGCTTGGCGTCCCACTGAAAGTTTTTGGTAACGGCCCAGCCCACGAACAATTAGTAAACATTGCGGGTCCCAACGTGTCGTTTTATACCGACCGATTCGGTGACGCCTCGGATGCCGAGCTCGAAAAGGCGCTCAACAGCGCCAAAGGCTGGATATACGCCGCCGAAGAGGACTTTGGTATCGTGCAGGTAGAAGCGCTTGCTGCAGGCGCGCCCGTCATCACGTACGGTAGGGCCGGTGCGCTCGATATCGTCCAGGACGGCGAAAGCGGCGTTCTTTTCCACGAGCAGACAGTCGAGGCAGTTGCAGGCGCCATCAAAAAAGCCGAGAACCTTACCTTTTTGCCAGGCACGCTCCGCCGAAAAGCCAAACGTTTCGACAAAAGCCTCTTCACCACTAAAATCCGTAAAGTTGTTCTCGACAACGCGCCGTCTAGTAAATAATACATTAGCCCTCCCAGGCCTCGTAGTGTAGTATGGGAACATGCCTAAAAAACAGGAGGGGACAAACAGCGTACGACAGTACGACCTGGACTTTCTTCGGGTCATCGCTATTGCGGCCGTCGTATTGATCCACTGTATCGCAGCCGTACAATTCAAGCCGGTAGACAGCGCTGCGTGGATGACCACCAACCTCCTGGATAGCTTCATCCACTGGTGTGTGCCTGTCTTTGTCATGATAAGCGGCGCACTTCTCATTAACGAACGTGCTTACAAAAACACTGGGGAATTCTTTAAAAAACGCTTCAGTCGGATCGCCATACCGCTACTTATCTGGCCGGTGGTTTACTATCTGGCGCAGGTACTGCTTTTTTCGGCGCCGTTCAAACCGCGTCAGTTCATTACCTCGTTTTTTGCAGGCAATCCGCTGTTTGGCAACCACCTTTACTTTTTGTTTTTGATTGCCGGGCTGTATGCCATTACGCCGCTGCTCAGTGCCTACATATCGCGCGTTCCGCGAAAGCACATTTGGGTTGCTGCGATAGTCATCTGTCTTGCGGCTACGACATGGGACGCTCTGATCGACATGAAACTCATGAAACTGTCGCTTAATATGTTTACCCAAGGACTACCGTTTGTCGGATACTTCCTGCTAGGATACTTATTAAAGGACACTGTCTTGAAGCCAAAACAGGCCAAGATCACCGCGGCGATTTTTATCGGGACGTCATTGCTTATTGCTGCCACGGCGTACTACTTGACGTCGCAGTTCGACGTCCATAAAGGCGTGCGGGCGTACAGCTACACATACATTTTCATCATCATATCTTCGGTCGCAGCATTCTTGCTTGGCCGCTACGTATACAATTGGAACGTACGTCGACTTTCTAAAAAAGCCCTGGCACGGCTCCACACCATACTACGCGACTTATCCGCAAAAAGTTTCGGCGTTTACTTGGTTCATTTTCTGATTTTCAATTCTCTTTTGCACGCATGGCATCTCGATCGGTATTCACTAAAAGAAATGCTATTTATTTTTCCAGTCGTAGTGATTACTTCGTGGATAGCAGTCAGCCTATTGCGCTACATGCCAAAAGCACGATATCTCTTAGGTTAAAGCTCGCCAAAAACGTCTGGAGCCGGGGCGCTCCCCATTAGTTCCGGTACAGTGACGAGTTTATAGCCCTTTTTTATAAGTTCGGGAATTACCCTAGTGTAAGCAGCCGCCGTTGTATCGCTGACCTCACTCGCCGCAACGACCACCCCTTCGTGCACATTCGCCATAACAGAGCGATAAGCCTCCGAGACGTCGGCTCCATCATCGCTACCGACGCTCCAAGCCACGAACGACATACCAAGCTCCTTGGCCCGCTCGGTTGTCATTGCACCATACGGAGCCCGTGCCAATCGCGGGGTTGTTCCGGTGACCAAGCGAACCGTTTCACTCCCTTGCTGTAGATCTTGCTTGGCGATATCGACAGGCGCGGCTAAAAGATTACGGTGGTTCTCGCCCATCATTCCAACCACATGACCCTCGCGCACGGTGCGTCTTGCAATTGACGGATAAAGCTTTGCCTGGGCACCTACTTCAAAGAACGTTGCTTTTGCTTTATACACCTTTAGCGTGTCGAGGATTTTTGGCGTTATATAGCTTGGGCCGCCG
>DASTSD010000029.1:0-3232 GCA_035760845.1 Saccharimonadales bacterium (SeqCode)
CACGGCTTGACCCGCCGCATCCGGCAAATTGACCTTTACCATCCGCTTTACGTCCGGAAAAGAGGTGAGTTCGTTAGCCGGCGTGCCAGCACAGCTATACACAATAACCGTCACGCCGTCATTACTGCCGTTGTTAAGGCAGAGGCCGTTGGCGACGTTACGGATCGTACGATCGTCGTATAATTTCCATTTTTGGCGCGAGGTACCGTCGCAAACCGCAAGGTTGAGGTCGTGATTGTTTGCTAGGGAATTAAGGCAGCGCTGACCACCGCCAACTGTTACGTAGAGCGAGCCGTCCTGTCCCCAAGTCCAGTCCTGGGCTGCTGAATCATTACAAAGATACAGCTGAACATTCACGCCATCCTGAGATTTATTATCCATGCACTTAGTAGGAACACTGTCGATTTTGATTGGCGTTCCGGCCGCCATTTGACCATATTGATTGTCGCCGCTGGCCCAAACATCACCATTACTATCGACAACCCACAGCGTTACGCCATCGGTAGCGATTTGCATCGCTTTTGGTTGGCCACTATTACCGAAAGTATGAACCTGTACGGGAGACGACAGCGCTGTATTACCACCATTTGCCATAGTACCCTTGGAGTTGCCGCCCCAACCATATACCTTGCCGCCTTGCATGCGCACGAACGTCGACTGGTAGTCAGTAACGATATTGGTAGTCGGAATCGTGTTGGGATCGCTAGTAACGGCAGGGAGGTTGACACGTTTATAGAGCGATTGGTCGGTACAGCCGCTAATAGTGTAGTTGTACCCAAGGCGACCGTCGGCGCACATGCCGGCCGAGTAAATATTACCGTCCGTCGTCAGTACGTATGTCTGGAATCCGCCGACAGACACGAACTGGCCTTGTTTGCCGGCGGGCAAGCTGAACTTAACAGCCTGGTTTTGGCTTGAGGTATTGCCATTGCCGAGCTGCCCGTTACCGTTGTAACCGGCGCCGTAAATATCACCGTTATTCGTCAGTACAAAAGTGTTATAACCGTTAGAAACGAAGTTCGTAAATACTGCAGTCGGTTTATCATTGCCGTTCAATATATATTTTTTAGGAACCAGCGTGTCTGAGAACGTTCCGTTGCTCAGCTGGCCCCATCCGTTGTAGCCACCCATTCGCAGCGACCCGTCGGCAGTCACCGTACCAAAATACGCGCCGTACGTCTGTGCGTAGCCGAACACTACCGTACTGAGGCTAAGCGACACGCCGATACGCGCCGAAGAAGAGAATGTATACGTTCGCCACGGCTGACCGTTCGACGGGCGAAGCAGCTCAACTTTACCGGTCGCGGTCGTCAGCTGAGAGACATTCATATTAATCGGCTCTCCCACGGTAAAGGTCATGCGAACGTTATTCTGATTGATGATGTACTGACTGACACCACTACTATTAACACCCGTACAGTCGCGATCAGGTCGCAGCGGATAGCTATTCGTCCATGAAGGGGAGTATCCGTTATTCTGCAAGCATTGTTGCGCGTACGCCAAACCGGACTCGGCCGCCTCACGCGCTAACTGGTTGTAATATTGGCGGTCCAGCGCCGTACGTGTGCTCTCGGTCGCGGTGACAGCCGACACGAGGACGATCAGCATCACCACCGATGCGATAAGAATCGTCGGCAGAGCGAACCCTTCGTGCTTATGCCATGCGCGTAACATTACCTTTATTTATAGAGCATAAGCACTCTCGTTTCAATCGTTTTTGTGCTATACTATATGCAGTATAGTAATGAGGGAAAACAAATGAATAGCGATGCCAACTCACAAATCATCATCTACTCCACCGTCTGGTGCGCCTTTTGCAAGACCGAAAAGCAGTACCTCGACAAGCTAGGTATTCCGTACGTCTCCAAGGATATCGAGGAAGACAAAGAAGCCTACGAAGAGCTCATGGCCAAAAGCGGTGAGGGCGGCTACCAAGGCGTTCCTGTCACCGACATCGCCGGCACACTCGTGCTTGGCTTTGACCGCCGCAAAATCGATGAGCTGATCAAGGAAAAGAACATCCAGCCGGTCGCTGCTTAGATTCGCCGCCGTAGAACAAGACCCAGTCGCGATCAAACCTCCGCCACCGTCTTCATAAAAATGGCTTTGCGCCGTCAATTTCACGAATAAGCGATGTAAATTGTCGGGCAAGACGCAAATTTTTATTGAAGAGATGGCGGAGGTTTTCTGCACCCTTAGGAATACTTATTTAGCGCCAACCTGCAGCACCTCGCCGCCAAGCGCGTCCCGGAAGTAGCCGTCGTGACTGACGTACAGCACCGCTCCGGCATACTTTGCAAGCGCCGTTTCAAGCTCCTCGATACTTGGGAGGTCGAGGTGGTTGGTCGGCTCGTCCAAGATCAGCAGCTGCGGGTCGTTTGCCAGCATGCTGATGATTTGGAACCGCGCTTTCTGGCCACCCGAAAGTCGCGACAGAGGAACGTGGCCATCACCCTCGGTAAAGAGGTAGTCGCTCATAAGGCCGCGAACCTTGGTAGTACTAATGGCGAGATCACGATCGAGATACATGCGCTCAATAGCCCCCTCGAGCGGCAGGTCGAAGTACGCCCCTGAAACCTCTTGCTCGTACACGCCAATCCGCACGTTTTTGTCGAGCGTAATATCGCCCGAGAACACTGTCATGCCGTCGGTTTTACCAAGCAGCGCCTTGATAAGCGTCGTCTTACCGGCACCGTTACGTCCGCGAAGCTCCAGCGCTTCGCCCTCGCGAAGATCAATGTTAATGCCCTCAAACAGGATCGTTTCGCCGTAACCAAGCGCCAGGTCCTTGGCGCTCACCAAAATATGCTTGCTGCGTGATTCTTCGTTCTTGAAGTTCATGCGGATATTCTTGGCTTTGAACTTGTCGTACTGGGCCGCGACTTTGTAATTAAGGTTAGCTGCCGATTCCTTGTCGATCCAGAACGTCGGTTTTTCTTTTGCTTGCAGCTCGGCGAGCTCTTTGCGGCTGGTTTCTTCGAGCCGTTTGAACTTTTGGATGGTACCGGGGTTACGCGACTTTTCCTTGAGGCGCTGGTAATCGAGCACCTTTACCTTGAGGTTGGCGATTCGCTTTTCGATCATCTCGAAGTCGTTCATCTGCGTGCCGGTACTGACGGCGTTTTGCTTAAGGTAGGCGTCGTAGTTACCCTTGTAGCTGACACTCTCGCCGTCTTTGAGTTCGACGATACGGTCGACTTCTTTTAGCACGTCGCGGTCGTGGGTAATGACC
>DASTSD010000030.1:0-15915 GCA_035760845.1 Saccharimonadales bacterium (SeqCode)
TGACGCTAGCCCTAAAGCTATTTCGAGGAGAACCAGCTATCTCCGAGTTCGATTGGCATTTCACCGCTAACCACAGGTCATCCGAGCACTTTGCTGCGTACGACGGTTCGGCCCTTCACTACCTGTTACAGTAGCTTCAGCCTGCCCATGGTTAGGTCACCCGGTTTCGGGTCTAATCCCAAGTACTAATTTCGCCCTATTCAGGCTCGCTTTCACTGTGGCTCCGTCACTTGACTTAACCTTGCACTTGAAATTAACTCGCTGGATCGTTCTACAAAAAGCACGCCGTCACATCCGAAGATGCTCCGACTCCTTGTAGGCACAGAGTTTCAGGATCTATTTCACTCCCCTCCCGGGGTTCTTTTCACCTTTCCATCGCTGTACTAGTTCACTATCGATCGTATATTATATTTAGCCTTGGCTGGTGGTCCAGCCGGATTCAGACAGGGTTTCTCGTGCCCCGCCCTACTCGATAAAACACGTATAAGGTCAGCGTCGTTTTCGCGTACGCGGCTTTCACGTCCTTTGGCTAGTCATTCAAACTATTCTGCTAACCACGCCGATTTTTTACCTTATTAGCTCAGTGATAGCTGGCTATCGCAAATCAGATACCTGAAATAAATTTCAGTTCTCTGACTTGGTCTCGTGTAATATCACAACCCCTTATAAGTATTCGCCTATCAGCTTATTCATCTGCGAACAGATGAAAACTTGTAAGGTTTGGGCTCTACCGATTTCGCTCGCCACTACTTTCGGTATCGTTATTTACTTTCTCTTCCTCGACCTACTAAGATGTTTCAGTTCAGTCGGTTCCCGCCAAACTTCCTATATATTCAGAAGCAGGTGACATGATATGAGTCATGCCGGGTTTCCCCATTCGGACATTCCCGGATCAAAGCTTGTTGACAGCTCCCCGAGACTTATCGCAGTCTTCCACGTCCTTCATCGGTAATATACGTCTAGGCATCCACTACTGTGCCCTTGAGTACCTTTTTATGCATTGACTTGACTAGTAATTGGAAATTACCAACTACTTTGCCGTCAATCTTTACTTTCTTACAACCAAATTTTTAAATAGCCTGCGCCTCACACTTGAGAGCACATTTTGCTACACCGGTTCGATGTACCTCGTCTGCACTCAAGCTCACTTATCGTACCACCTTTACTCGCATTGTTCCAGTGGTTTTGCGTTGTTATTTTTGCGATAAAAAACACCTCTTACGATTTGCCTTTTACCACACATCGCCAGAGGTTCGTTTGAACATTCGCTTAACTGTTAGTAACTATACTCTACTGCCAAAACTTTTACAAGGGTTTTTGGCAACTTTATGTATAAAAACGCGGCAAATAAAAACACCCGGCGTATGACAGGTGTTTTTAGAGGTATTCAGGCAACAAAAAAGCATCTCCTGAACTGGTGGGCGATGAGGGACTTGAACCTCCGACCTCGTCATTATCAGTGACGCGCTCTAACCAGCTGAGCTAATCGCCCATACGTTCAGAAAATGCTTTCTTGCTTATATAAGTTCATGGTGGGCGCTGAGGGGCTCGAACCCCCGACCCTCTCGGTGTAAACGAGATGCTCTAGCCAACTGAGCTAAGCGCCCGCATGTGAACTGTTTTGAAAGGTGCGTATCGTTCGCATTTGGTGGAGTGTCCCAGACTTTCGCCTGGTTCACCCCATATGGTGGAGGCACAGGGACTCGAACCCTGGACCCCCTGCTTGCAAAGCAGGTGCTCTAGCCAACTGAGCTATGCCCCCACGTGTTGCGAACTTTTTATATTCTACAGTAGATTCCCCTTGGTGGCAATAGTGTATGCGAGCAAATTCGCCCTTTTAGGGGCGCTGGTATATAATGATGCCATGTATCAATTCGATTTAGGATCATTTTTTATCGGGCTGCTTATCCTGGCAGCAGGTGTCGCATTCGTGAAATGGCACCAACAAATCGCCGACAACTTCGGTAGCGGCGTCTCTAGCTACGATCGCTATAAGCTTTGGGCGTTCATTACCTGTGGCGTCGGCCTGATCGTCATGGTCAACCTGCACACCATGCTGCTTACTTGGTTCTTCAACGCGCTCTTCCCTCACCCATAAAAAATAATTGTTCACCCAAACAAAAACTCTCCGGCTTTACGCCGGAGAGTTTTTTCTTTAACAATTTGGTTGTGCATATCATCGCTTCGTCTGGTTTTGAACTTAGTCCTGTTCCTAAAAGGAACAAACGTTATTATGTAAGCTCATCACAATAACAGGACCGACCTAGCTTCAACAGTAGATTACTCGTACTGTTGGCATAACTCTCCCTAGAAAGGAGGTAATCCATCCGCACCTTCCGGTACGGATACCTTGTTACGACTTAACCCCAATCATCCCCCCCACCTTAGGCCGAAAAATCGGACTTCGGGTGTTGGTGACTTTCATGGTTTGACGGGCGGTGTGTACAAGACCCGGGAACGTATTCACCGCAATTTGCTGACTTGCGATTACTAGCGATTCCGACTTCAAAGAGGCGAGTTTCAGCCTCTTATCCGAACTGGGACTAGCTTTGATGCGATTTGCTCCACCTCGCGGCTTTGCTGCGCATTGTACTAGCCATTGTATCGTGTTTCTAGCCCAGGACGTAAGGGTAATACTGACCTGACATCATCCCCTCCTTCCTCCCTATTACTAGAGCAGTCTGAATAGAAAAATACAACTATTCACAAGGGTTGCGCTCGTTGATGGACTTAACCAAACATCTCACGACACGAGCTGACGACGGCCATGCATCATCTGTCACAGGGTTCCAAAAGGCACACTCTACTTTCGTAGTGCTTCCCTGGATGTCAAGCCCTGGTAAGGTTCTTCGTTTATCATCGAATTAAAGAACACGATCCACCGCTTGTGCGGGTCCCCGTCAATTCCTTTATGTTTTAGTCTTGCGACCGTACTCCACAGGCGGGATACTTAACGCGTTAGCTTCGCTACTGAAGGGGTCGATACCTCCAACAGCTAGTATCCATCGTTTACGGCGTGGACTACCCGGGTATCTAATCCGGTTCGCTCCCCACGCTTTCGTGCCTCAGTGTCAGAAATAGCCCAGTAACCTGCCTACGCCATTGGTGTTCCTTCTTATATCTACGGATTTCACTCCTACACAAGAAATTCCAGTTACCTCTGCTACTCTCGAGTTAGTGAGTTCGAATAATAGTCTGTATGGTTGAGCCACCAGGTTTCACTATTCGCTTTACTAACCACCTACGCAACTCTTTACGCCCAGTCACTCCGGATAACGCTTGGGTCCTACGTATGACCGCGGCTGCTGGCACGTAGTTAGCCGACCCTTATTCATGAGTTACCGTCATATTCTTCACTCATAAAAGCAGTTTACGACCCGAAGGCCTTCATCCTGCACGCGGAGTTGCTCCATCAGGGTTGCCCCCATTGTGGAAGATTCCTTACTGCTGCCTCCCGTAGGAGTCTGGACCGTGTCTCAGTTCCAGTCTGACTGATCATCCTCTCAGACCAGTTACCGATCGTCGACTTGGTGAGCCTTTACCTCACCAACTATCTAATCGGACGCGGGCCGCTCCCAAAGCGCTCGAAAGCTTTAATCCGAAGATCATATGCGGTATTAGACTCCATTTCTGGAGCTTATCCCTCACTTTGGGGCACGTTCCCACGCGTTACTCAGCCGTCCGCCGCTCGCCGCCAAGTAGTAAACTACTCGCGCTGCCGCTCGACTTGCATGTATTAGGCACTCCGCCAGCGTTCATCCTGAGCCAGGATCAAACTCTCCATAAAAGATGTCTCATAAGAGACGTCTATAAAATAGACTGACGATGATATTGCACAACTAAATTGTCAAAGTTCCTTTGATCTGTTCAACTCCACTGTTGTTTATCGCGTTCCCTGCGACCAGACTGATACTAAGCATACCCTATGAGTAAGGTGACCGTCAAGGGTAATTTGAACTTATTTTGTAGCTAAAAAGACAACCGCGCCAATTATGACGCCAAGAAGCGCTCCGACGGCCACTTCAACAGGGGTGTGACCCTTTGCGGCACGTGGCAACGGCACGCTGCTTTTTTGCTCTTTTATAAGCCTTTGGATGGCAATTCCCTGCTCTCCGGACGAACGGCGGACCATAACGGCGTCATACATGACAATAGCGGCAAAGAGTGCCGCTACCGCAAATAGACCCGAATTCGTACCGTCGCGCAGCGCGATGACCGACACCAAAGCGACGACCGACGCGCTGTGCGCACTAGGCATATTGCCCGAAAGATACAGCTGCCGATAGTGATCGAAGCTGCGCTGCTTCACCGCGACCCATATATACTTAGCCCCTTGGGCAATCAGCCATGCGGCGATGATTGCTATGAGATACGGTGAAAGCAGCTCCATAGTACTATTGTACCTCTTCTTCCTCGATTATCTTTGTCTGTTCTGGCATCAAGCCCAGTGAGGAGACGGCGTCACCGTCGCCTAGTCGCATAATGCGGACACCTTGCGTCGTACGGCCGAGTGTTGGGATATCTTTAAGGCCGACACGAATTGCTTGGCCGTTATTAGAGATGAGCAACACTTCGCTCGCATCAGGATCCAGCGTGTTTACCGAGATGATCGGACCGGTCTTGGCCGTTACGACCGCCGCCTTGATACCTACGCCGCCACGCTTGTGGCTTGGGAAGTTAGCCACCTTGGTAATCTTGCCGTAGCCCTTTTCGCTGATGACCAGCAGGTTGTTGGCGTCGTCGTCGACGATATCCATACCGACCACGGTGTCATTCGGGCGCAGGCGCACGCCGCGTACACCGCGGGCAGTGCGGCCCATCGGGCGGGCTTCGCTCTCGTTAAAGCGCACAGCTTGGCCGGCAGACGTTGAAACGATTACATCGTTCTTGCCGGTAGTCTTCTTGATCCAGCGAAGTTCGTCGCCTTCGTCCAGCTTGATAGCAATCAGGCCGTTGGTGCGAATGTTCTCGTAGTCCTTGAGCGGGGTCTTCTTTACCGTACCCTTGGTAGTTGCCATGAAGAGATAGCCGTCGGCACTCGCGTCCTTGTCGTGGCGAATGATTGAGGTGATCTTCTCTTCTGGCTGGAGCTGAAGCAGGTTAACTGCAGCTACGCCTTTACCAGCGAGGCTGGCCGCCGGCACTTCGTACGCCTTGAGGCGGAAGATACGACCTTTGTTCGTAAAGAACAGCAGGTAGTCGTGCGTACTCGCAGGCACCAGTTGGTCAATGACATCTTCTTCCTTGGTTGTCATCCCCCGCTTACCCTTACCACCACGGTTTTGGCGGCGGTATTCACTCAGGAGCGTCCGCTTGATATAGTTTTCTGTTGTAAGAAGTATAACGCTTTCCTCTTCAGGAATAAGCTCTTCGTCGCTAAACTTGCCGAGCTCATGGTTGATCATCTTAGAGCGACGCTCATCGCCGTACTTCTCTTTCATCTCAAGCAGTTCGGTCTTGATCACCTTAAGGATTTCGTTTTCGTCAGCCAGGATAGCCTCAAGCTTAGCGATAAGCTGTTGTAATTCTTTCAACTCATCTTCAATAGCTTGGCGCTCGAGACCGGTCAGGCGGCGAAGCTGCATTGCGAGGATGGCCTTGGCCTGGATGACCGAGAGCTTAAACTTGGCGATCAAGTTCTTCTCAGCTTCATCCTGCGTCTTGCTGGCGCGAATCGTCTTGATTACCTCGTCGATGTGATCAAGAGCAATCTTGTAGCCTTCCAAGATATGGGCGCGTTCTTTGGCCTTGCGGAGCTCAAATTCAGTACGGCGGCGAACCACCTGCTGACGGTGCTTAACGAACTCCTTGAGCATTTCCTGCAGCCCCAAGATACGCGGCTGAATGCCGTCAATCAAGGCGAGCATGTTGAAGTTAAAGCTCGTCTGCAGCGCCGTTAACTTGTAGAGCTGGTTGAGAAGCTTCTTCGGATAGGCGTCTTTCTTGAGTTCAATAACAACGCGCACCTTGCCGCGGGCGGTTTCGTCGCGCAGGTCGCTAATGCCGTTGATCTTCTTGTCTTTGACAAGTTCGGCAATCTTTTCGATAAGCGTTGCCTTATTTACACCATAAGGAATCTCACTCACCACGATCTGGTGGCGACCCTTCTTGGTTTCCTCGATTTCAGCAACGGCACGGATCATGACGCTACCGCGACCAGTTTGGTACGCCTGTTTCATCGGCGCGCCGCCGTAAACGGTCGCACCCGTTGGGAAGTCCGGACCTTTTACGTGCTTCAGTAAGTCGTCAATCGTCGCAGCCGGGTTGTCAATCAGCTCGATTGAGGCATCGACGAGCTCACCCAGGTTGTGCGGCGGGATATTGGTAGCCATACCGACAGCAATACCGATCTGGCCGTTGAGCAGTAGGTTTGGCACCTTTGCCGGCAGAACGACAGGCTCTTGGCGCGAACCGTCGTAGTTCGGGCGGAAATCAATCGTTTCTTTGTCGATATCAACCAGCATGTCCTCAGCGATATGCTGCATGCGAGCCTCGGTGTAACGCATGGCTGCGGCCGGGTCGCCGTCCATCGAGCCAAAGTTACCCTGACCATCGATCATTGGGTAGCGAAGCGACCATGGCTGCGCCAAACGCACCATCGAGTCGTAAATCGCGCTGTCACCGTGCGGGTGATACTTACCCATCACGTCACCGACGATAAGCGCGCTTTTTACAAACTTGGCGCCCGGGCGGTTACCGTTTTGGTTCATCGAGTACAAAATACGGCGGTGAACCGGCTTAAGGCCGTCGCGGACGTCTGGCAGCGCACGGTCGATGATCACGCTCATCGAGTAGCGGAAGAAACTGTCTTCCATGACCGATTCGAGCTTGCGGCGCTCAAGGCCAGGTGTCTCGATCGGTGCGTCATCCTCGATTGGCGCTTCGTTGGTTGGTTCCATATTGTTTGTCGTGTCGTTTTCCATGATACTAAACGTCCAATTCCTCTAAGTCTGCTTCTTTTGCGCGCGACTGGATAAAGTTACGGCGCATACTCACCTCGTCACCCATCAGCTTGGTAAAGATGGCGTCTGCCTCTTCGGCGTCATCCATATGCACCTGGATCAGCACGCGGTTTTCTGGGTTCATGGTCGTTTCCCAAAGTTGTTCGGCGTCCATTTCACCAAGACCCTTGAAGCGCGAGATCGTCACGCCGGCCTGCTTCGCCTTGTCGTCTTCTGGGTTAACGAGCGCACCGCGTTCTTTTTTGTCGGCAATCAGTTTGTCGAGCTCACCGTCGAGCGTGGTTTCGTCGTAAACGTACACCTTCTTTTGGCCGCGGTTAATGCTATAAAGTGGCGGCTTGGCTAGGTACACGTACCCACCTTCGACAACTTCCTTCATGTAGCGGAACAGGAATGTCAGCAGCAGCGTCGCGATGTGGCTACCGTCGACATCGGCATCGGTCATGATGATGATTTTGTGGTAGCGCAGCCCGTTCATATCGAACTGCTCGCCGATGCCTACGCCAAAGGCCTGGATCATCGCCACGATTTCCTTGTTGGCGAACATCTTGTCCAGACGCGCGCGCTCGGTGTTAAGCACCTTACCACGAAGTGGCAGGATAGCCTGGGTTTTGCTGTCACGGCCTTCTTTTGCCGAACCGGCAGCCGAGTTACCCTCTACGATGTAGATTTCGCTTTCAGCCGGGCTCTTGCTCGAGCAATCCCAAAGCTTTCCAGGAAGCCCCATACCGTCAAGCGCACCCTTACGGATAACGTTGTCGCGGGCGGCGCGGGCGGCTTTGCGGGCGCGGGCAGCAAGCAGCGCCTTGCCAACGATCTTTTTGGCGACGGCCGGGTTTTCGTCGAGGTAGTAGCTGAAGTACTCGTTCATCACCTGCTCGACGTAGCGGCGAACTTCTGGGTTACCGAGCTTGTTCTTGGTCTGGCCTTCAAACTGAGGGTCCGGCAGCTTCACGAGGATGATCGCCGTGAGACCTTCGCGGATATCGTCGCCGGTCAGGTTTTCTTCTTTTTCTTTAAGGAGGCTGTTCTTGCGGGCGTAGTCGTTAATAACGCGAGTCAATGCCGAGCGAAAACCGACCACGTGCGTACCGCCGTCCGGCGTCAAGACGTTGTTGGCAAATGGCTTGACCGTCTCGACGAAAGTTTCGTTGTACTGCACGGCCACTTCGACCATCGAATCTTCGACCTGCTTTTCAACGTAAAAGATATCGTCGGTAACGACGTCTTTACCAATATTCAGGTGTTTGACATAGCTCTTAATACCACCTTCAAAGTAGAATGCGGCGCGTTCTTTCGAACGGTGGTCACGAACCGCCACGTAAATGCCCTTGGTCAGGTAGGCCTGGTGGCGAAGATAGTTAACTACCCACTTATAATCGAATGTAATGGTCTCTTTAAAGATAGTTGGGTCTGGGTAAAACGTAATGGCCGTTCCGGTTGGACGGTCGGTCTTGCCGAGCTTTTTTAGAGGCACGGTAGTCACGCCGCGCTCGAACTCCATGTGGTAGAGCTCGCCCTTTTGCACGACCTCGGCGACCAGTTTAGTCGAGAGTGCATTCACCACGCTGGATCCCACACCGTGAAGCCCTGATGAAACCTTGTAGCCACCGCCACCGAACTTACCACCGGCGTGCAGGATGGTCAGAACCGTTTCAAGGGTACTGAGGCCAGTCTTGGCGTGCTTATCGACAGGGATACCACGACCGTCGTCGGTAATAGTAATACCGCCATCCTCGAGGATGTCGACATCGACGCGTGTCGCATACCCGGCGATTGCTTCGTCGATCGAGTTGTCGGCGATTTCTTTGATTAGGTGGTGGACACCGTCATAGCCGGTGCTACCAATATACATACCCGGACGCTTACGGACCGGCTCCAAGCCTTCCAGGACTTGAATTTGCGACCCCGTGTACGAGCCATCATCTTGCTTGTGATTGACCATTTTCCCTCACTATTTCAGACATTCAGTGGTTTACTTTTCTTCCATTATAACGAAAAAATTGTGTTCACTCAAGCTATTGCGCTGAACATATTTCTTATGCTAATCTAGTTTACAAGAGGTGTAATAAAACAAAAATAAAGGTAAAACTGACAAAATGTTTAGGAAAATAGTCTCCAATTTGACATTTAGCCCCGCATTGGTTGGCCAATTGGGCTTTTATGCCAAGCGCCTCAAAAAAGAAGAGGCCACCCGCCGCATAGGTCTTATTTTTACCGCCCTGGCACTTGTCGTCCAAAGTTTTGCCGTTTTTACCCCGCCCGAATCAGCAAACGCCGCCAACGGCAACAATGTCGTATATGGCGGGTTCAAAAGCAAAAGCGAACTCCTGTCTATCTACGACAAAAACCAAGACAGCGCTGGCCACAAGGATATCCAGCAAATTTACGCACATTTTGGTATCACGCGAAAAGACATCGCTGCCGGTACATGGAAAACCTTCAACTCGCGCGATTTCAACAGCACGCTTAAAAGCGTTGGCCGCTCCGCCTCCTACGAATGGCAGCGCACACCTATAAAAATAAGCAACTCATCGACCACGGTATACGAGAGCTTGCTATACAAGTTCGACTCCACCTCATGGACGCTTAAGCACGGATCGATGTACTACGGTGTCGTCGGTAAGCGAGCCGTCGACGGTCAGTGGTTCGCAATCATGAGCGGCTGTGGCAACCCGGTATATATTAAGTTACCGCCACCGCCACCGCAGCCAGCGGCTGCATGTTCTAGCCTGACAATCACGCCGATCAACCGTACCAAGTTTACCTTCACCGCCAAATCATCGGTCAAGAACGGCGCCAAGATATCAGGCTACACGTACACCGTCAAGGATAGCAAGGGTGCAGTCGTTGCCACACAAACCAACACAAGCAACGCTACGTCGGACCAGCTGAATTACACGTTCCAAAAAGACGGCTCATATACCGTTAGCGTTACCGTCGCGACAACCGCCGGCAAAAAGACCGGAGCGGACTGCGCCAAACCGCTGACCGTCACGCCGCAGCCACGCTGTAAGCTCAACCCCGACTTCACCGAGGACAGCCCGGAATGCAAGCCCTGCGAAAGCGACTCGTCAATCTGGTACAAGGACGAATCGTGTACCTCAGATTTCAAGCTCGTAAAAAGCGTCAAGAATACCACCCAACTAGTGGAGAACGCCAACAACACCACCGTGCTGCCAGGCGACCGTTTAGAATACCACCTGAAAGTCACGAACGTCGGTAAAGTGACGGGCACCTTTACTCTGCAGGACAAGTTCGCCGACGTGCTCGAATATGCCGACCTCGTCGATGCTGGCGGCGGCACGCTGGCAAAACTCGACAGCAAGACCCCTGTGGAGGATGTCGGGACCATCACCTGGCCGTCCATAGAGATCAAGCCAGGCCAGACGATCGAAAAGATCGTCGCGGTCAACGTAAAGGCCACTATTCCGGCAACACCACAGAGCCTCGGCAACCGCGCTTCATACGACTGTCAGATGACCAATATCTTGGGCGATAACAGCACGACCGTGAAGGTCAACTGCCCAACGCCAAAGGTCGTCGAAACAACCGTCAGCGAACTGCCACACACCGGCGCATCAGAAAACATGCTGTTCGCCGGCACGGTGCTCGCCATCGTTGCCTACTTCTACGCAAGGTCACGCCAAGTTAAAAAAGAAGTCCGCCTGATCCGCCGCGATCTGAACGCGGGAACAATCTAAGGATAGTAATATGAGTTCAGAGAAACTTTCGACTACCAACCCCGAACGCGAACACGGCCAGCACGAGCTTGAAAAAGCCCGCCTAGAACAGCAAGAAGCCCTGCGCCAAAAGCACGAGCAAGCCGGCGAACATTCGCACGAAAAGGCAGACGATGCCCGTCGCGAAGCCCTTGAAAAAGCGCACAGCATCGAAAAGCAGCCTATCGAACAGGAACGCCAGGCATCTCCTGCGGAGCGGCGCAACGGCCCTATCAGCAAAGCCGAGCGTGACGCCAGCTTCAACACCACTATGGAAGAAGTCCGGACACACATGACACCCGCCAGCCGCACGTTCAGCCGGATTATCCACAACAAGACCGTCGAAAAGGTCAGCGACGCCGCTGGCAACACCATAGCAAGACCAAACGCTATCCTATCAGGTGCCGTCTTGGCATTCGTTCTTACACTTAGTGTCTATCTTATCGCTAAAAACCTTGGCTATCCCCTCTCGGGTTTTGAAACCATCGGCGCTTTTGCCGTAGGCTGGGTACTTGGCATAACATACGACTTCCTGAAAGTCATGGTAACGGGCCGCAAATAGCGGCTCGTTTTTTTATTAGCGGAGTTTTATTGATATTTCATTGTGCTGGTTTTCGTTTTCACCGCGTAAGTGAAGACTCTCTGGACGCTTCGGCTCGGTTGGAGGAGGTGGCGCTGGCCGGGCCGCCTTTGGTGCCGATGCAGGCTCAACAGGTTGCTGTGGAGCTAAGAACGGATTAGGCGGAGCAACTGGAGTTGCCGGCGACTGAAGTGGTACAGGTGGCTGCGGGACGCTCGGTGTAGGTTGCAGCGGAGATTGCGGCGCGGCAGCTCCTGGAGCGGCTGGAGTCGCGCCAGGCGTGCCCTTACCACCTATCTGCTTGCGCTTTGCGAGCCATTCATCCAAGAAGGATGAGCTCTGGCCACCGCCGGCGCCCGTCATGCGCTGCGCCTGTGTTTTTTTGGCAGCTTCGGCTTTGGCCTTCTTTTCGGCCTCGGCGCTACCAAGCCTGGTGAAAATCTCTTTCTCTACCTGTGCGCGCGGCTTGCCGTATTTGGCGGCCGAGAGCCGCTTGAGCGCGTCGCTCAGCTGTGGGTTAGATTGGCCCATCGGAGGTAAAAACGACATGCTAAACGGTGCTGAAGGTACGTTATTGATCATCACGCTCGTAACAGACTGGTAGTTCGGCATTTTGGTCAGATCTTCGGCGTCAAACGTCGGCGCAAACTTCTTCACCAAAATCTCGGCGTCAGTAATACCAATACGACCGCTAATGACCGTACCGACGTTACCGATGATTGCCTCACGGATCTTGTCGGTCAGCTGTGTCATAAACTGGTTACCAAGGATAAGGTTGAGGCGGTACTTTCGAGCCTCAGAGAGAATCGATTCGAAGCTCTCGGTCGCAAAGTTCTGGAACTCATCCACGTACAGCGAAAAGTCGACACGCTGGTCCTCGGGAATATCCGCCCTGCCCATTGCCGCAGCTTGGAATTTCATGACGAATATAATACCGAGAAGCTTGGAGTTCAGCTCGCCCATACGCCCCTTGCTCAGGTTTACGAGCAGGATTTTCTTGTTGTCCATGATGTCGCGCAGATTAAAGCCGCTCTTGGTCTGCCCAAGCACGTTCTTCATGGCGTCGTTCGATATGAACGGACCAAACTTGCTCACGACCCAGCTGATCACCTCACCTGCCTCGTTCGAGCGCTGCGACTCCGGGAACTCTTTGGTCCAGAAGTCCAACACCGTCTGGTCGGTGACGTACTTCAGCTTGCTCTTCATAAAGTCCTGATCGATCAGCAGCTTCGGAATATCAATGAACGTTCCTCCGTTCGGGTCTGACATAAGCAGCAGCGCACAGTTACGGAAGATATGCTCGAGGCGCGGCCCCACGATACCCGTGTGCCCCGGGTCGTACAGGCCGTACAGCATGTTGATCGCCTCTTGGACCAAAAAATCCTTTTGGTCCGGGTGGTCAAACTCAAACATATTGAGTCCGATCGGGTTCGCCATGTCTCCCGGGTTAAAGTAAATAATATCTTCGACGCGCTCTTTTGGCACCTTGCCAAGCAGCGCCTCGACCGAGTCGCCGTGCGGGTCAACGAAAGCAAATCCGCGGCCATCCATCATATCTTGGAATGCTAGGTTTTCGAGTAAGACCGACTTACCTGTACCGGTCTGACCAATGATATACGTGTGACGCCGGCGATCGTTCGTACTCAGGCGGATCGGCTTTTTAACGCCACGGAACTCGTTATACCCAAGCAAGAAGCCTTCATCCATCACCTGCGTCGGGCCGTCGACCTGCTTGGACATCTGGCGCTCCACCTGCGACGTCGGGATCGTCTTTTGGTTTGGCAGGTGGAATAGCGTCGCCAGCTCAACGCTGTTCAAAACGTTCTGCGTAATCGTTTGCGGGAAGAAACGGAATATATATGCCGTCACCAGCTCCTCGATGTTTTTGGTTACCGCGAACTTAAAACCGTTGTAACTCGGCGAGTCGAACAACGCGAACGCCGCAACGACGTTTTTTAGGAGCGCTTGGGAATGTGCGGCCGTGTTCGAAGAAACCACCACGCGAATCAGTACTTCATACGCCGGGTACTTCGTTTTTTCCTCGATCGTCTCGACCGTTGCCTGCTCAAGTGAGGTAAGCTGCTTATCCTCTGCCTTGACCTCCTGCTTTTCAGGCGGGCGCCACAGCGCCTCCATAAGTTCTTTCGGGGCAATCAGGCCACCGACACCTTTTTTGCTACCCTTGTCTTTGGTGATACGCTCAGCCGCCGCAACCGACCGCTTCGTCCAGCCCTCGCGCGCCGGGCGTGCCAAAATCTGGATAGCAATGCCATCCTCGCGATTAGCCGAAGAAAGCGCGTTTAAGAGCGCCCGTGAGGCATCCCGCTTGGACTCTTTATACGTAGCGATAGGAAAAATGTAGTCTTTCTTAAGCGTAAACTCGCCGCCAATCGTACCGCTCATCTTGCCGACTTGGCTAAAAATATTGCGCTCGGTCACTTCCTCGAGCCGTGCCGATGGGTACGCGGCAGCAATCGCCTGCTGAATAACGTCAACCAGCACCGATGGCACTACGGCGTAATAATGTACCAGGCCTTCGTTGGCGACAATCTCAAAAGATATGTGGCGCTGGCCATATATCTTACTCTTAAAGCCCTTAGTGGCCGTACTAGCGATAATGTTGTACATCACCTGGGCCTGAGATAACACCTCTTCGGTAATGTCGCGCTCGTCGCGACCGTTGTTCTCAATATCCTCACTAGAAGGCGGCAAGTGAATGAGCAGCGGCACCATCTTGAGGCCGCGCTCGTAGTTTTTTGCCTCACGAAGCGTACGGCGATACTGGGTAAACGCAAAAATTCCTATGACCGAGCCTAGGAATACAAATGCGAAAACACTGATAAAAACCCCTACCATATGACTCCTTGGCTACTATTCTGAAGCACCAAGCTTTCTCCCATAGCGTTTGTACAAATAATCCGCCTGCAGACGCCCCACCTCTTGTTCGCGGCGATACGGATCATCCTTTGTCTCTACTATAATCTTTTTTGCCTTGTCTACCCACTCTTTTTCGATAAGATCGTCGTCGTTAGCCACCATCGGCAAATCATCAACGGCTGGCGCCGGTTGCTGCGGAGCAGGTGTGGCTGGTTGCGGTACCGCTACTACCGGTGGAGGTAAAACCGGCTGGGCAACGATTGGCGCCGGAGCGGCTTCGCTCCTTTGTTCGAACTGCTCATGTCCCCTTTCTACGCCCACCTCAGGGGTGGGTGGCGCGGGCGCGTATTCCTGGCTCTGGCTATATCCGGAAGGTGCTTGCTCGCGGCCAAAGTTCGGTGAAGGGAGTTTTGGTTCCATATCTGTAATTATAGCATAATCATTACGGTGAAAATATGCTAGTTAGCGCGTTCTTTTCGCGATATAAATACAGGCGATCACAACAAATAAAACAACAAGTACGACGTCATAAATGCTCACTTCACCAACTGACTGCATGCCTATGAACAACACGGGCGCAAGCGCAAGAACAGATGAATAATAGTAAGCTCTTCCTAGAGTTAAAGGCTGTATCGTTGATTTTCTTACAATAATCGACGAAGCCAATTTGGCAATAATACGACTGCAGCCAAAAAGCAAAAAAGTCAGTACTCCAAGCACTGACACGTACAACAAAATAAATACAAACAATATACCCAGCGGACCAATCGTCGCCGGCGTGGTGGTTTGCAACAGCACGGCAAGCAATACTATTGCTCCGACCATACTAATAGCAATGGCTCTCCCTAACATACTTCCTCACTATACCACCTAATTAAGACTCAAGGGAGCCCGAGTAGCAGGCAGTTATCTGGACAGCTACATCCGCCGCTGATAAAAAATATTGGGCGCGTGTGTCGCAGTGCCTACTACTACGAGCAACTGACCGCTCCAGGAAAACCTGGGGCACTTTTGTTCGTGCGATCCGACGTTCCGCAGTGTACCTAGTAGTCTCGCTGCTAAAGGTTAACAGGGATTAACTAGGTACACCGGTACTGGTGGTTCGCGCGCTCAACGCCTTCTTTTTAGAAAAATTTGGCGGAGCATCGGCAACGTCACTGTAACTGCGAAAAAGGTGCATGACCTGTATGTGTGGGTCAGTGTGTTTTTGTGTTTGCAGATGGCGTGTCGTTACCGACTTTCCGTCAAATATGGCGGCCAGCTTTTTGAATTGTCAATGTGTTTTTGCGCTTTTTGTTTTTGTAAAAGCTTGTCCTTAGAATAGCACGAGACCACGATTTGGTCAATACGTTCACGCTTAAAATATGTTGTATTGAATACCTATTGTCTTCAATTTATTTGATTTACTACTGTAAAATAGTATATGTTGATTTTTTATCTACGTTGTAATTATGTGCAACTATTCCATACAACATCAATTATTAGACTTGTTTATGCGAGAACGCCATTGCACATTCCAGCTTTTTGATGACCTTTTCGCAGCCTCCGATTTTATCCCGCATAGCTAAGCATTCCAGCATCCGCCAGGCTCTCGTCATATCCACGAGCAGTTGTTCAAAAAACGAATGCGCAGACTTTCGCGGGGATTCGCAGCAAAACTATCCAGCCCGCACATTCAAATGCAAATTAAACAAAAGCCCGGCACATGCGAAGTCGGCCAAAACCCACTATATGAATTTTGACTTAATAGCGTGCCCGAACATACAGCACACAC
>DASTSD010000031.1:0-2078 GCA_035760845.1 Saccharimonadales bacterium (SeqCode)
GTACCCCTCGCCTCACCCGCTGATGGAGTATCCGCTTGTGTCACGGTACCGTTACTATCACACGTCCACGACTTATCACGGTCGTTCGTGACATTAATGACTTTGTTATATTGCTGCTGGATATAGGACTGCAAGGAACTAACACTGTCGCGGTATCGCTGCTGGCCAATGGCCACACCCGACCCCACCAAAATCGCCGCTGCCAACATCCCCGTTATCGCGAGAAAGAGCATGACTTCGATGATCGTAAAACCGTTTTGTGTCTTTGCGCCCATTTGGGCTCATTATAGCATAAGTAGTTTGGCGCAAATAGCCTTAGAAATAGATCGAGAAATACCAACCAAGCACGGCGTTACCCCACCACGCCGCGACGACCGCACCCAAAATCAGCAGTGGACCGAACGGTACATGCGTTCCGCGGCTCAGCTTGCCTGAGAGCAAACCTGGGATGACGATAAGACAGCCGATCAAGTTGGCGGCGAACAGCGCAAGGAAGGCTAGCTTCCAGTCAACAAGTAGCAGCGCCAGGGCGAGGCCAAGCTTGACGTCACCAAACCCGATCCACTGCCCTTTCGAGACGATCCAGAGGATAAGATAGAGGCCGCTGAGCAGGAATGCTGCTATCACGACGTTTACCAACATGCCGACAGGATCGAGCGAACCGAAGATATTGAACAGTGCCGCAACGGCTGCTACGCCAATCAGCGGGAACATGGCCCGGTTAGGCAGGATTGACCACTTAAGATCATACGCGAACAGCACAGCCAAAAAGACCCCGGCAATCAGCCACAGCGTAAAGTACGCCATTTGCGGGATAGTTTGGATTGTCTCAGGCCAAAATATATACGATGTGACAAAGAATACCGCCACGCCGATTTCGATCAGCGGTTCGAACCAGCCAATTTTTTTGCGGCAATAACGGCACTTGCCGCCCGTTGCTACCCAGCTGAATAGCGGTATAAGGTCGTACCACTTAAGGTGGTGACCGCAGTGTAGGCACATCGACCTATCGGTCGAAAGCCGCACCTTTGAGAGCGGCTCGAGCATCTTGAATTCTTTTTTGTCTACCTTTTCACCTTCGGCTTTGTCTTCTACGAGTTGACGCGCACGCAGCCGCCACAGTGAGGCGCCCGCAAAACTTCCCATGACGAGACCCACCAGTGCCAGGCCGATAATAACGATTGTTTGTTCCATAAGCATTATCATACATGAAAACGCGAACAAAAGAAAAACCCGGGGGATTTCCCGGGTTTTTCAAGTAGTTACCGCTAGTTACTCGAACAAGCGATACCGCCGCCCTCAAGCTTCATCTGGAGTGCGACTTTATTCGCACCTTGGTTTGTAGTCAGGCTCTCGCCGTTACAAACCGCGTGATCAGTGTGGTAGATTACTGGGTTCGCTGAATCAAACGTGGCGCTCGAGTTGATAGGACCTGCCTGGAATTTATAATCCTCACCCGCTGGATCCGTAAAGCTATCTCCTCCTACTTTCAGGTAGTTGTTCGCAAAATCAGTCCAGTTCGTAGGCAACTTATTGCGGTTGTTCGACTGATAATCGTTAATCTTAGTGATTGCACGACTAAGATCCTGTTTACGCTGCGTGTCCCGCTGCGAACGCTGCAGTGCTGGCAATGCGATGAATACCATCAAGAAGATGAGTCCGGCAATAGCAAGCACCAAGACCACCTCGATGATAGTGAATCCTTTTTGCTTCTGTTTCTGTTGTACGTTCATAAAATCTTTTCCACCTTTCTATGAACAAGTTACTGGTGCGCGAAAACGCTTACGTTTATCGTACCCTACCCAGGAGTACTTGTCTATAGGTTAATGGTGTTTACTAGTTGATAGATCGGCAACAAGATCGCCGCGACCATTCCGCCGGCTACGACCGCTAGAACAACCATCAAGAGAGGTTCAATGGCTGTTGAAATGGCTTTAATCTCTTCGTCGAGCTCGTCCTCATATACTTGCGCCGTCTTGCCAAGCATTTCATCGATCTTACCGGACTGCTCACCGATCTTGATCATCTGTGGCACTAGTGGCAAAATGTATTCTTCGGGCTGGAGTGCCGTTGAAAGT
>DASTSD010000032.1:0-3760 GCA_035760845.1 Saccharimonadales bacterium (SeqCode)
TCGCGTGGCAACGTGGGCACGGCTTACCTTCGCGGCGGAACACACGCGCGAAATCCATGTAACTCCCCCGCTTACCCTCGGCGTTGACGTAGTTTTTGTCGGTACTGCCGCCCTTTTCGATCGCCAGGTTCATCACCGCGCGAAGCTCGGTATAAAGACGCTTAAATTCGGCCTCGGTAATCGTGCCGACAATCCGTTTGGGATGGATTTTGGCACCCCACAGGCTTTCGTCGGCGTAGATATTCCCTACCCCGGCAATGACAGTTTGGTCGAGCAAGGCCGCCTTGATACTCGTGCGGGCACGGCGCTTGAATCTCTCGGCGAATTGCGCGGCCGTAAAGTCGGCGTCGAGCGGTTCGGGACCGACCTTTTGCATGAAGTCGATGTTCGGCACCTCGACGCTCGGCATCAGGCGAATCCAGCCGAACTTGCGCTGGTCGTTAAAGTACAGGTGCGAGCCGTCGCCGAACGTGAATGTCACGCGCGTGGAGCGGTCGGGCAACTTACCAATCAGGCTGTCGTTTGGGTGGCCTGCGCCGAAGCGAAGCTCTCCCCCTTCAGCTTGCGCATCCCCGCGAGCAAGCGGCTTCGCTCCGGGCTTGAACTCGGGCCCCGGCGTCGCTTCAAGCTCGGGCTGCAGATGCTTGCTCGCGTGAACGCGCAAGCCGGGGGTGACGGCGCGCGGGGCAGCACCCGAAAATGTTTTCAGCTCGTCTGAAAAATTTTCAGGGGCGGACGCGCCGGCAGGACCCGCGGACTTCGAAACAAACACCAATTGCCCCGTCATTTTCAGGTGAATTACCAGCGTGTAATCCGTAGAAAGATCAATCATCAATACTTTGGCGCGGCGGCGCACTGCGGTCACATTCGCGCCAATCAAAAATTCGCGCACGTCCGCAGTGGCGTTCGGAAAGCTCTTCGGCGTGTCGTGTTCAACGGCAGCGAACGTCCGGCCGACAATCAGGTTCGCTAGGCCCCGGCGAACCGTTTCTACTTCGGGCAGTTCAGGCACGGACAGCTCCTACGAGCCGCTCGATGTCTTGGCGGCAGCTCTCGATATTCGTAAATACGACCCCGCTCATGCCGGCCATTTCCGCCCCCTCGGCGTTCAGGGCGATATCATCGACCATCACGCACTCTTCGGGCGTTAGATCAAGTCGGGAAGCCACGTAGTCATATGCCTCGAGACTCGGCTTGGTCATGCCGATCTCGCTCGAAAGCGCCACGACGTCGAACAGGTCCGCAAGCTCTTCTTTACTAAACAGGCGCTCGATCGATCCACGGCCGACGTTGCTCAGCAGAGCCGTTCGGTAGTTCTTTCGCAGTTCTTTTACATACGCCAGCATCTCGGGATTCTTCACCTCTTGCTGGCTGATGATATCGTAAATAGCCTCGGCAGGTTTGCCGATCAGTTCGCTTACCCCCTCAACGTATTCCTCGCGCGAAATAAAGCCGTTATCGGCGGCGCGCGCCAGGTCGGTGAACTCTTGGCGTTTGTCTGCAGGTGTCAGCGAACGCAAATAATCCAGGCTGCCACTAACCAGCACGCCGTAGCAGTCAAAAATAATACCTCTTATCACACCACTTATTATAGACTAAGCTGGTTGCCGCCGCCCAGGCCGAGTTTTCGGAGCAACGTGTCGCTGTCGGGAATTTGGGCGAGGAACAGGTTTTTAACCTGGGTAACGCTGGCTTTAAGCGAACCTGGCGAGCCCTTACAGGTAGACGTCCACAGGCGTTTTACCGTGCTGCCGGCGTTGATAACTTCGAATTCATACACGAGGCCGGTCGCACAAATACCGCGGGTATCGTTCTTGTCGCCCTCGAGCTCGGCCCCGTTCATGAAGTTGGCCTTATCAAGCGCGTATACGAACTGTTCGTAGGCCTTGAGGTTGTTGCCATAGGCTTTCGAGCCGATTGACTGCTCGAGGTAGCCCTGGTACGTAGTGAGCGCACGGCTCGACGGGTCGACATTTACTTGGTAAGAATGGAACTCTTCGTTCGCGACGAGTGGGCCGCGGACGGTCATGCGTACGCTGTGACCGAGAGAGGTATCAAGCAGTGCGTCGCGGCCGGGATTGGCCTCGCCCGTTTGGGTACCATCGCTAAAAATAGCGCGCCCAACAGATACCAGCGCCGCGATGACGATGGCGATGACGATCAGGACCAAAATGACCGGAACGATTCGCGTAGAATTACCTCTGTACATGTAATTTACGTTATCACCTTTTGGGCCAAAAGTCAATTTTACCATCTGTTTTTGTTCGTTTCTTTTGCTGTGTTTATTTTGTAAGCGCGAGCTTGTTCTATAGAGACGATAATAGCATGGAAACACGCTTATGTCAATCTCTACACTACCGAAACGCTCGAGACTTCAAGCGCTTGGGTGGTGCACTAGTTTTTCTCGCCGCGAAAACTAGCAAAAGACGGTGGCTCACATCGAGGGACAGCTCACAGCCAGATGCGACGGAGCAGCTCGCGGCACGCGAGAAGATCACCGAGCGACAGCTCCTCCGGGCGCAGCATGCGCAGCTTGACCGGGTTGCCGGCGACCGGGCTGGGCATGTCGTACGAGCTGATGACCCGCGGGCCGTACTCGTAGAGCCGGCGGTCGCTACCGATGTAGAGGGTCGTCCGCCCCTGCAGGGGCTCCAGCCACACGCGGCGGAATTCACCCAGCGGGAACAGCCGCACACGCGAGCGCAGCCACGCCCTGTAAACGGGCAGCTCGCCGTGCTCGAACGCCTCCGGCGGAAACTCCTCCATCTCGGTGAGAACCGTCGACAGGTACTCGCGCTTGGCGCGCTCACGCGCCTCGTGAATGGCCTTGTAGCCGATCGCGAGGGCCTCCAAACCCTCGTACAGCATGCTCATGCCATTTACCTCCTCGTTGGGACCGTCCTGAAAGGACAGCCATGAATATGCGTGGAGCTAAAGGCTATGATAATATTTTTTTAAATTATGTCAAGGACGGCTTACAGCTCACCCCAGTTTTTGCCGGTCGAGACATCGACCTTGAGCTTTACCTTGAGCTCTGGGTAGATGTTTTCCATCGTGGTTTTGAGGAGATCCTCGATTTGCGGAGCGTTAGCCTCGGGGCACTCAACCAGAATACTGTCGTGCACCTGCAGCACCTGAAAGCCAAGGTCGCCGATTTTTTCGTCTACCTTGAGCATGGCCATCTTCATAAGATCGGCTTCGGTTCCCTGGATCGGCATGTTGGCGGCGGCACGCTTGGCGCTTTCGCGCACCATGAAATTACTGCTGTTGACGTCGGGCGTCGGGCGTCGGCGGCCAAAGTACGTCTCGACGTAGCCCTCTAGCCTGGCTTTTTCGAGCGTGTCGTCGATGAACCTACGGATCGGCGCGCGTAGCGTGAAGTACTGGTCGATAAAGTGTTTCGCCTCGGCAAAACTCATGCCGGTCGCGGCGCTCAGGCCGTGCGGGCTCATACCGTAGAGCACGCCGAAGTTGATGACCTTGGCGGCGCGGCGCTGGTTTTTGGTGACTTCCTCGAGCGGAATACCGTACGCTTCGCTGGCGGTCTTGGTGTGGATGTCGGCACCGTCGTTAAAGTCTTGGATCAGCTTTTCGTCGCCAGCCAGTACAGCGGCAAGGCGCAGCTCGAACTGCGAGTAGTCGGCGCTCACGAATACGTTCCCCTCTTCGGGGACGAACGCTTCGCGGATACGACGACCGAGATCACTACGGACCGGAATGTTCTGCAGGTTCGGCGCGGTGCTGCTCAGGCGGCCCGTAG
>DASTSD010000033.1:0-12688 GCA_035760845.1 Saccharimonadales bacterium (SeqCode)
TCAATGCCGAGACGGCCAATACGTTTTTGAGCGACAATTTGAGCTTAAAGAATATTTGCTCGAACAGCAGCGAAAGCGACAGCGCGAACATACTGAACCCAATGATAAGCACGTAAAAATGCGCCACTTTGCTATAGAGTAGAATCGTATGAATAAGCAGCGTCGCGAGTAGCGCGGCCATGGGGCCAAACAGCGAGGTCTTATAAACGTACCTGCCTAGGCGATGAAATGCATAGAACAGTATGCATGCCGACAGCGTGTTCATGAGTACCAGCGCGAACGGCAGGATTTTGTCGTAGCGTACCCACGCCGTCCAGAATGAGTAATTGACCCGCACCTCCTCAGACGATGTTAGTGCCGATGTTCCCTCGCCCCAAAACTGCGTACCGAAGTCAAAGAATGGCACCAGCTCTTCGCGCACGATTGACGCGTCGCCGCGCAGTACGCTGGGTATTGCCGCAATGACGTCGCGAAATACGAAGATATGAAACAGCAGTAGCCCGGCAAAAATGAGCAGGTAGAGTCTGCGCGGGTTTTTGCGCAGCCACGAAAAACGCTGCGGCGTCTGCGGTTTATGCGGCGTGCGTTCGGGCTCCGTTCGAACAGGCTCTTGTTCGGGCTTAGAATTCGGCGGCTGTTTTGGCTGCGGCGCTGAGGCATGCGGCCGATGCTGCGACGATCGTCGGTTTATAAATTGAGTGTCCGTAGGCCGTCCTCCGCTTCGTGGTACATTTTATCGGTCGCCGCCTGCAGCTGCTTTTGGATTGGCTTCCGGTTGTTCATCGCCTCATCATAAAGGCGCACAAGCTCGTCGTACTGTAAATTTTCTAACTTTACCGCATAGGAATAGTCAATCTCGTTAATGAACCGCCAGCATTTGGTATCGTACGCCACTGCTACGAACGGTACGTTACATGCGCTTGCCAGCAGTAGCGAGTGGAATCGCATACCAACCAGCACGTCGCACTGCGTCATGTACGAATGAATAAGGTCGATCGGCACACTCTCCAGCAGCGTATGGTTTTTGTACTTTTTCATGATGTCGGCGAATATTTCTATCATGAACGCCAGGTCGTTTCGCGGGTTGAAATCGGTTTGGAATGGTATGAAAACCACATAATCGCCGCGTTCCAGTACGCTCGTGACAAATTGCCGCATAGTGGCAATGTACTGCTTGCGGTCGACCCAATCCGGAATGTCGGACAAGACATTGATACCCACGACGCGTTTGTATTTTTTGCGGTCGATCGCGAGTTTTTTGCCGTGCCAAACAGAACGCCAAATAGGATTAGTAAATAATCCATCGACGGACTGCTCTATTTTGCTTGGCGTAACACCCAGTACGTCGCGCGCAAACTCGTACGATTCGCGGTCACGAAAAATGGTTTTTGTCGAGGCCATGAGTGCTCGCTTGGTAATAAACCGCCCGGTGCGGGTTTTTAGTGAACCGATGCCGATGTTGAGGTTATATACCCGAGTGCCGAGCAGCCATGCCAGCATATTAAACCCCATGAGGCGCGTAATGACGCTGTAAGGTGAACGGCCGGTTGAACCGTAAAGCTCCTTATAGAGTGTGCCGCCGCCGTAAACGATGCAGTCGACTGACCGGATTAGCCGGACGTATTCTTTTAGTGACGTCTCGTACGTCAAGACGATATGAAGGTTCGGAAAAGCCTCTTTGACTGCACTAGGTATGAACTTGGTCGTGTTGGCATTGACGTATATTTCGCGGTAGCCCTTTTTTTGAAGAAGCTCCAAGTAGTTCCACATAAGCAGGTCGTCGCCGAGATTGCTTTGGCCGTAACTACCGAGTAACAGTATTTTCTTGCGCTTCATAATCTCCTTCCGGCTTAATGGCGTTACGGTACGAGAGCAACGTGCTGTCGGCCGCTCTTTCCCAGCTGCGCTCGAGCTTCAGCCGGAGCGAAATGCCCTCGTATTCTGCCTTATGCGTAAAGAAATAGCCGAGTTTGTTCGCAAGGCTTGCCGGCGAACGCTCGAATAGCAGCAACGGGTAATTGTTAAAAATATGCTCGAAGGCAGTGCTGACGAGGAATGGTTTTTCGAAGCCTATAGCAATAGACATCGGGCCCGAACTGGACATTGCTGTGGTGTATGGATAGAGCGAAACGTCGCTGGCGCTGTAATAGGCGGCGATGTCCTTTTCGTCGATAAAACCGCGCCAATCGTATTGGCTTTTGGGCAGCAGGCTGGCAGCCTTTTTTTGCAAGCGGGCATATTCTTCTAGGTACGTGGGATCGTCGTGAAGCTTGGGGTGTTTGCCAGCACCGATGACCAAATAAGCATTTTTGTTATTTTCGGCGTACGCCGCAAAGCCGTCTATTAGCAGGTCGAGGCCTTTGTAGCCGGTGGCGTACCCCATGAACAGTGCGATGTCGGCCTTCGGTGCGAGACCGAGTTGTTTCCTGGCGCTTGCCTGCGATACGGTTTGTAGCGGCTCGACACCATGCGGAATGACGTCGATTTTTTCGGCCTCGATGCCATAGCTTTTGATCATGATTTGCTTAAAGTATTCTTCATGCACGATAACGCGCTCAGGCCACTTCATGAGCGGCGTGTAGATGCGCCGGAACGCGAAGCGTACGAGCCAAACGGGCAGTCGGGAATTATTTTCTTTCACGAACGAGGCGTCGATTGCAGCTGGATCGACCACGCCGTGCAGTGTAATGACCGTCTTCTTACGCCACGCAAACACCAGCCACTGTAGCAGATACGCAGTCATGATCCCGCCAAATAGCGCCAGTTCCTGCTGGATATGTACGACGTCGGGATTAGTTTGTTTGAGGGCTTTATGGGCTTTAACCACGAAGCTCGGCGTGCGGGTAAAAACACGTTTGACGTCGATTCCCTCTTCGCGGTATTCTTCAGGCTTTTGCAATATATCACACACGACCGTCTGTTGGTCGCCATCGACCGCTAAGTTAGTGATGAGGTTCTTGCTGTATGATGCGACGCCGCTGGTGCTGATATGCTTGCTGCCTTTTGGCGGGTAGAGCGTGACGTGGGCTATCTTCATTCTTCGTCTCCGCCTACTTCTTCTTTGACGATATAGAGCGGCCGGTTAAGGACTTCCTCGTGGATGCGTGCAATATACATGGCAACGAAGCCAAGACATATGAGCACTACTCCCACTAAGAACAGCAAGATGACGGCGAGCTTGGCGGTACCGCTGATATCGAGGTTAAGCGGATCGCCTAATAGGTACTGCTCGACGAACATGTACGAACCAAGTAGGAATGACGCGATCAAAATAAACCATCCCAGCCAGCCGGCGACTTTTAACGGCAGCATGCTGTAGGCGGTAAAGCTGTTCATGGCGAGTTGAATGAGTTTTCGGTAGCTGTAGCCGGCCTCGCCATGCAAGCGCGGGGGCGCCACGAAATAAACGTAGTGGCGCTCAAAGCCCGTCCAGTCAATCAGCCCGCGCGCAATACGGTTGCGTTCGGTGAATGCCTTGAACGCGTCGATAACCTTGCGGTTGATAAGCCGGAAGTCGCTGGCGTGCGGTGTAATCGAGGACGAGGATACGCGCTTAAGTACCGAATAAAAACCTTTCGACGTGGTCTTTTTGAGCCAGCTTTCATCTTTGCTGTATTCTTTTACGCCGACGACGACATCGGCGCCTTTTTCCCATTCGTCTATGAATTTTGGCAGGAGTTCGGGTGGGTGCTGTAAGTCGGCATCCATAATGACCGCGGCATCGCCGTGCGCAGCATGAATGCCGGCTGTGACGGCGATTTCTTTGCCGAAGTTCCGTGCCAGTTCGACGACGCGGACTTCCTTGTCTTTTTTGGCGACTTGTTTGATCCGGCGTACCGAATCGTCGCTACTGCCGTCGTCAACGAAGATAAGTTCGAATGACTGCGGGAGTTTTTTAATGATTTCTTTGACCGCCCGGTAAAGGGGCGTAACGTTAGGTGCCTCGTTATATATTGGTATAACGATTGATATCGTTCTTTGCATATCGGCGTCCTCGTTTTAGATTTACTAATACGTATGTTCCGGTCGCTGTAATAGTCAAAATACTCGCGGCAAGCATGCTGTATACCAGTGCTTGCAGATTGTCGTGCCACACCACCATAAAACTCAATGTTGCAGCAAAGCCAATTATACCAACAACCATAACCATTTTCCGGCGCAGCGACAAATAGTACATGCATATTAAATTGATGATAGAAATCATACAGATAGAAAGCGTCAGCGGGGCGAGCAAATGCGCATATGTAATATAATCAACACCCATTAGGATTTTTACGAGCGCTTGGGGTGCTAGCGCGCAGACCGCCAAGAATCCTCCGCAAACCACGACAGTAAGAAGTATTGACCTCTGTAAGAGCGCCCTATTTTCACGCGGGGGCTTGTCGATTTTTACCATCGGCATCAGCACCTGGGCGATTGGCGCCGCTAGGAAAAACGCGATGCGCGCGACTGTGGCAATTCCCGCATACAGCCCTGCCGTGTGCGCGTCGAAGTAGTATTTGGCAATGATGACATCGATGCTCATCATGAGCGTGATTGTTAGCAGGCCTATGAACGCCACGCCGGCGTATTTGAGTTCGGGAATGACTAACTTCAAATTAGGCAACGTGCCGTAGTTGGTGTCCCCGGGGCGACGAAAGCCCAGCCTGGCCGCCCACCGGGCCGCATACAGGAACGCTGCCAGCTGCGCCGCAACGATGCCAAATACCGCGCCGGCAACGCCCAGGCCAAACACGACAAGCGTAGCCGAAAAGACGATCTTCGTACTCGCTCCAATGAGCTGCGAAACCGACGCGATACCAAACTTCTTTTGCCCGCGGGCGTAGGCGCTGCGAAACGTCAGCGGTATGCTTGCCAGCATTGCCAGCGCTAACGCGACGAATGGCAGCATAGAGTCGAACTTGAGTGCCGAGCGCAGGAATTCGCCGCCTACAAGACTAAGCGCCAGTAGTCCGAGTGCAAAGTATGACGCCAGCTTTTCAAGCTCGAATATCATGCGGTGGGCACTTGCTGAGTCCTTGTAATTAACCGCGATGTTGATGGTAATGAGTGTCAGGACGTTCAAAAAAATCGTGAATTGCAAGAACAGTGACACCAGCACCTGGATTTCCCCGAACGCCGTTGGCGGCATGAGCCGGCCGAGTATCGGATAGTATAGGTAATTAAGCGCGCCGACCGCAATCGATCCAACGAAAAACACGGCATTATGTTTCAAAAAGCTGCTTTGTTCCAGCGCTTTTACAAAATTCATTTTCAGCGTCCCCCTACCGTACGAAATGCCGTTCAAAACTGTCGTCGAGCAGATCGTCGAGCTTGTTGGCGTAAATTACGTAGCCATGTTCGCGGTAGCCTAGCACTTTTTGCTGGGTGAGTTTTTTGAACTCGGCACTCACCGTCTCTCGCGTGAGACCGGTAAAATTGGCGACGTCCTGTTGCGTGAGCGGCAGCGGAATCTTGATGGCGTTACGTGTAATGTGCCGGCCGAATCGCAGCGCAAAATAATGCAGCGTCGAGACGATCTTGTCGAACGCCTTGGAATGTTCGAGCGCGTTAAGCCGCAGCTGCGTGTGCGTCGAGCGTTCTATTTGGCGGTCGAGCAGTTGCAGCATGGTTTCGCTATTGTTACGAAGATGGGTAATAAATTCAGCTTTGGGAACGCAATACAGCTCGGTATTGGTGATTGCTTCGTAATAATATTGGGCGCGCCGGATCTTGTCGAACATCCAGGCTATTGGAAAGACGTCGAAATTGCTATTGAGCTCGATCGGCTTTTCTTCGCCTTTGGCGGTGAGATTATAGCTTTTTACAAGCCCGCTCTTTATAAGGAACGCACAGGGCGGTTCCGAATCCTGATGCAGGATAATATCGCCTCGTGCGAACTTTTTTACTGGGTACGATGTTAAGTAGATGCTAAAACCGTTCAAATGCTACTCCTTTGTTTACGAGTTGCCTAGTGTTGTTTATGCACCCTTCCAATTATAGACATATATTTTAGGCCGTGGCCGTATTTGACGTGTCAAAATAACCACAGGCTTTTTATTACGACTACATTTTTACAAATGCTCAAAAAAGTGTTGACTTATATACATATATCATCGCTTGCGGAACAACACGAGAACCGACCCCATGAGGGGAAGGTATCGTGAGACGTAAGGGAAGGAACCCCAGATGTCCAAGTCCAAGACCGAGCTCGGTGTCAAGGTCGGCTACGCCTCCATCGGCAACGGAACGTCGGAGGCCACGCTGCACCTGACCGGTGACGCCACCGTCGACGGCATCCAGACCGCCCTCAAGGTCATCCGCGAGGAGCTGGACTTCGTCACGGAGGTGACGTCGACCGTGTGCGAGGACGCCGCCTACCTGCGGGTCCGCGCCGCCGAGCAGTACTCCCACGCCCGCGGCTACACGTACTTCGACGACGACCGCCGCGCCAAGCTGGTCGAGCTGGTGAAGCCCGAGTGCACTCGCAAGGTGACCGCCGCGGCCGCCGTCAAGCGGCCCGACGGCTTCAAGCACACCGGCACGCTGGTGACGCTCACCCTCTCCGAGGGCGACAGCTTCGCGAAGGTCAACGTGCGGGGGCTGGAGAAGATCGACGCCCAGGTCACGCGCCCGATCGCCGTCACCGACGACAACGCGGACGCCGCGCTGGACCCGGCCAACGACTACGTCGCGCCGAGCACCAAGGCCGCCGCCGCGTCCTGACGCACAGCTCGTTCCACGCCCGTCGCAGCGCATGCGACAACCCCCGCCGTCGGGAAGACGGCACTCCCGCCCGTGGCGGGCACCTGCACGACCGAGCGTCGCTTCCGCGATGCCTCGTGACAGGTGCCCCCGCGGGCTCTGTCATATCTAGAGATTTTTTCATGAAGCATAAGCGGGTGAGGTATAATAGTCAGTACTTATGAACGATACGTTATTGCTGCTTATCAACGGCTTCGCCGGCCAGTCTGATTTTTTAGATGCCCTTATGGTATTTCTTGCCCGTGACCTCGTGTATATCGTGTTCGCGGTGACACTCCTGTGCATCGGAATACTAATGTATAAAAACGAGCGCATGCCTGTCGTTTATTTTTTTGTGACGCTCGGCGTGTCGTTTGTTTTGCTCCAGCTTATGTCGCTGCTCAACGTCGACCATCGTCCATTCATGGACCATCACCTGACGCAGCTTATTCCCCACGCTCCGGGCAAATCGTTCCCCAGCGATCACACTACTGTCAGTACCGCCATTGCCGCCGGCATACTATTTCTCACTCGATTCAAAAAGACAGGCGCTGCCCTACTGGTTTGTGCCGCGCTGATTGGTTTTGCGCGTATTTTTGTCGGCGTTCACTACCCCGCTGATATCGCAGGCGGGCTGTTTACTGGCCTCGTAGGCGGTGCAATCGTGTACGCGGCAAAGCTGCTGATTGCCAGGTATGGCCGACGGCCAATTCGCTTTTCTGATAAATAAACAGTTGTTAGGAGTCTTTTGCTACGCGCACCGCGCGCTTGAAGCGGCGGTCGGCGGCTGGATCGGCAAAGCGTGCAATCGGCTCATGAATAAAGAGTTTGTCGGCTTTCTTTTTTCCTTCGTCGAGTTCTTTCAGGGCATCGATAAAGTACTTTTCAATCAGCCATTCGCGGCCCGGAGGGGTTTCGCCTACGACGGTAATTCGCCATAGTTCGTCGTCCCAGCGTTCAGCATATTTGATACGGAGAGGGCGCGCCAACATGGTCGGGCCGGTCGGCACGGTGCCAATAATACGTTCGATGGCACGTTCACCAGCAACTCGGTCGCGGACGAACACATCGACTGCCATGGTACGAACGCCACGCGGCGAAACATGTACGGCGGTGATCTGCTGGTTGTGGATCCAAACGACCTCGCCGCTTAGCTGCCGGATGCGCGTTGAGCGCAGCGTGAAGCGCTCAACCACGCCGGAAACGTCCCAAAACGGCTCTACCTTGATAAAATCACCGACATTAAACCATTTTTCGGCGATCATGGTCGCACCGGCGGTTAAGTCGCGTAGTAGCGGGCCAAGCGTCTGGCCGGCGATCACGATGAAGACCGTTCCCGCTCCAATGGCCGCGATGCCACTGCTAGAGGTATTAGGACTGAATACGCGCCATGCAATAAATGCTACGATTGTTACTAGGGCGACACGAACAATGGCTACCGTAACACTAAGGTACGTCTCTATCTGACGCAGGCGGATGAGCCGTTCGTCGTCAGACTCTTTGTCGGAATGGACGGCAACAATCTGTGCCACCTTGATGATCGCACGGGCGATGAACCGGCTGAGCCAATACGCGACGACAATCGACGTAATAAGTATAAGAATAGACCTGAACGCATTCGGCTGCGCCAGAAACTTGTTGATATCTTCGATGGTCTGGGAAACGATATTGTCAGGAGGCATTACCTTTATTCTACCTGTGCTTGAGCAAAAATAATATAGTAAATATAGTGATTTGAGGTGGCTATCTGACGAACGTGAAAAGCTCGTTAAATTTTTCACAAATACCGCTCCGGCTGTTGCAAAAGCATAAGCGCAGCTCTATAATGAGGTCAACTAACGCAGGTTAAGAAAAGGAGCGTCGGACAGCGCATTAGTCCGTACATGGTAGGATGAAGATATTGATGCTCGGGTGGGAGCTCCCTCCGCACAACAGTGGTGGACTAGGCGTGGCATGTTATCACATGTCAAAGGCCCTAGCGCTGCAAGGTGCATCAATCGACTTCGTTGTTCCTTACTCTGCCGAACACCCTGATACTGACTTCATGAAAATTCACGCTGCAACTCACCTCGGGCCACTTGCTCGCTACGGGCTGATGGGTGCGTACGACAGCAAATACCTTCGCCAGCTCGGCCTGGACGAGGTAGATGCTCACGACCTCAATGACATGCGAGGCGTCCAAAAACGCTACGTAAAGTTCGTCGAGCGTCTCGTCAAAAAGCAAAAACCTGACGCCATCCACGCGCACGATTGGCTGACTATGGAGGCCGGCATGCGCGCCAAAGAGCTGACCGACGCACCGCTTATCGTGCATGTCCACGCAACCGAGTTTGACCGCTCTGGTACCGTGTCGGGCAACCCGCTCGTCCACGAAATTGAGTACCAAGGGCTGATGATGGCCGACCGTATTATTGCCGTGAGTAACGTCACCAAGAATATCATCGTCGAGAAATACGGCATCCCTGCTAGCAAGATCGAGGTTATTTATAATGCCATCGACGTCGCCTCGCTTGAGGGCTACGACTACGACCGCCGTACGTACAAGTACCTCGAGTCGCTCAAAGAAGAAGGCTATACGGTAGTGGCTGCAGTTACGCGGCTGACGATCCAAAAGGGCCTCACGCACTTTATTCGTGCTGCCGCCCGTGCATCCGAAAAGCATGACCGGCTGGTGTTCCTCCTTGCCGGTGACGGCGAACAGCGCAACGAGCTTATTAGCCTTGCTGCCGACCTTGGTATCGCTGACAAAGTGTTTTTCGCAGGCTTCGTACGCGGCAAACAGTGGCGCGACGCATACAATGTTGCCGATATTTTTGTCATGAGCTCGGTGAGCGAGCCGTTCGGCCTTACGGCACTCGAGGCGGCGCACCATAACTCGGCACTTATTATTACGCGGCAGTCAGGCGTCGGCGAAATCCTGCATAATATCTTCCGCTATGACTTTTGGGATACCGACGTACTGGCCGACCAGATTGTCGGTATCGCGACGTCGGCCTCGCTCGCGCACGAACTCCGCGAGAATGCCAAACACGAGTACGCCCGTTTGTCATGGCACGATGTCGCTCGCCAGTGCATGGATCTTTATGGCCGCCAAGTGGCCAGCAAGGTGGTGGCATGAGCCGACGTGGCATAACTCTTTACCTGCATGTTCACCAGCCGCTGCGCGTACGGCAGTATTCGGTATTCGACACGGCCGAAAAGCACGATTATTTCGACGCGCACGACGACAGCGACCGCAACAACGAAAAAATCATGCGCAAAGTTGCCGACAAATCCTACCGGCCAATGAATGCGCTGCTCGAAAAACTCCTACACACGCATCCGGAATTCAAGGTGTCGCTTAGTATCACCGGCACGTTCATGGAGCAAGCCGAAAAATGGACGCCCGATGTCTTGGAAAGTTTCAAGCGCCTCGTCGCCACCGGTCGCGTTGAGATCGTCTCCGAGACGTACTACCACAGCCTGGCGTTCTTCTATAGCCTTGAGGAATTCGAACGCCAAGTAGAAATGCACCGCGACAAGGTGCGCGAACTGTTCGGTGTCGAAACGAGCGTGTTCCGTAACACCGAGTTGTCATACAACAACAGCCTTGCAAAATGGGCCGATGGCTATGGCTTTAAAGGTATTCTGGCCGAGGGCTGGGATCCTATCCTTGGCTGGCGCAGCCCTAACTTCGTATACCGCCCTACCGGAACCGAGAACATCAAACTACTGCTAAAGAACTATAGGCTTAGCGACGACCTCGCCTTCCGCTTCAGTAATAAAGGGTGGGAGCAGTGGCCGCTAACCGCCGACACCTACAGCGAATGGACAAACGCCTCTATCACCGATAGCCAGGTCATTAACCTGTTCATGGACTACGAGACGTTTGGCGAGCACCAGTGGCACGATACAGGTCTCTTTGATTTCTTCGAACACTTCGTAGCTAAGTGGCTGTCCAACCCGGAAAATACTTTTTACACCACTAGCGAAGCGATCGACGCTTTCACGCCGGCCGGCGAGATCGACATGCCGCACACGGTGACATGGGCTGATACCGAGCGTGACCTCACCGCTTGGCTTGGTAATAGCATGCAGCACGAGGCGCTCCGCCATCTTTACGCGCTCGAAGAAGACATTCTCCGCACTGGCGATGTGCAACTGATTGGTGATTGGCGCAAACTGCAAACTTCCGACCACGTTTACTATATGTGCACCAAATGGTTTACGGACGGCGACGTGCACGCCTATTTCAGCCCGTACGAGTCACCGTATGACGCGTTCTTGTACTTTATGAACGCGCTGCGCGATGTGCGCTACCGTCTTATGGAGAGCCAGCGTTTTAGTGGAGGGCTCCTGAATGGGTAGGCCGCTAGTCCTTAGTAACGGCGAGCTGCACGTCGGCATCAATAAATTTGGTATGGTGCACGACTTTTACTTTCCGTATGTCGGCCTCGAAAACCACGCCGCCGGCAAGTCGCTACGCCACCGCGTAGGCGTGTGGGTGGACGGCAAGGTCAGCTGGTTGGACGAACCTGGCTGGGAGTTTTCATTCCGCTACTTTCACCGCGCACTCATTGGCCACACTATAGCCAGGAACGACGAAATCGGAATTTTGCTTGAGTTTGACGATGTCGTCGACGCTACTATCAGCGCGTTCATGCGCAATGTCCACGTGGTGAACATGCGGCCGGTCGAACGCGATGTCCGCCTGTTCATGCACCAGGCATTTGATATTGGTGACGCTCGCAGCAACACCGACACGGCACAGTACCTGCCCGATAACCATGCCATCTTACACTACCGTGGTCGCCGTGCATTCATTATTTCGGCAATGACACCAGACGGCACGCCGTTCGACCAATACACGGTCGGCCTGTTCGGTATTGAAGGACGCGAGGGTACCTACCGCGACGCCGACGACGGCGAACTAAGCTTTTGCAATGTCGAACACGGCCGTGTCGACTCAACGCTGCGATTCCGAATGTCGATCGCAGCGCATAGCTCGCAGCGCATTCACTACTGGATTGCCGCCGGCACCTCTATGCGCGAGGCCCTGTACGTCGACAACCAAGTCCGAAAGGAAGGACTGACCGCCCGTATGCACATGACCGCCAACTGGTGGCATAGCTGGTTGCGTCCGACCGTTCATGTGGCTGAAAAACTCGACCCCAACTACCAGGAAGATTTCATTCGCAGCGCCATGATCATCAAATCGCAAATCGACAAACGTGGCGCGGTGATTGCCAGTACGGACACCTCTGTACTGAACTACTCGCGAGATGCCTACGGCTACTGCTGGCCGCGCGACGGCGCCTATGTATTATGGCCGTTGATTCGCATGGGGTATGTTGACGAAGCGTATCGGTTCTTCGAATTCTGCAGGCGGGGCTTGCAGCCTGGCGGCTATCTGATGCACAAGTACCGCGCCGACGGCGCACTCGGCAGCAGCTGGCACCCATACGTGCACGAGGGCGGCGAGGTTGCTCCGCCTATCCAGGAGGACGAGACGGCGCTGGTACTGTTTGTATTCGCGCAGTTTTATAACATGCACAAGACGCCGCGGCTCCTAAACGAGTTTTATCACACCATGGTCGTGCCGATGGCGAACTTTCTTTCTGGCTATATCGACAAGACGACCGGCCTGCCCCGCGCCAGTTATGATCTGTGGGAAGAAGTTTTCCTAACGAGCACCTACACCACTGCCCTCACCTACGCGGCGCTGCATGCGGCTGCCGACCTTGCCGAGGCCGCCCAAGACGCCGACAGCGCCGTCCGGTGGCGTACGACGGCCGATGATATTTCGGCAGCGGCGCACAAGTATCTTTACAACCCCGAGCGCAAGGCATTTTATAAGGGAGTCAGTGTCAAGAACGGCGAAGTTATTACTAATGATACGATCGATGTCTCGAGCGTGTTTGGCGTGTTCATGTTTGGCCTGTACCCTGTTGGCAGTGAGGAGTTAACGAATGCCGTTGAGACGCTC
>DASTSD010000034.1:0-2614 GCA_035760845.1 Saccharimonadales bacterium (SeqCode)
CGAACACCATGCCGCCGTTGTCTTCGTGGAATACCTGGTCGCGGAGTTTGGTACCCATACCCTGCTCGATCACCATGTCGCGGGCAATTTCAGTTGCCTTGCGCAGGTCGCTGCCGGCGCCGGTGGTAATACCGTCGTCACCGTAAATCAGCTTTTCGGCGATACGGCCACCCATGGCGCGGGCCAGGATGTCCTTGAATTCGTAAACGTTCGTGTAGCTGCGGTCTTCAGGTGGCAAGAACCATGTCACGCCGCCGGTACCACCGCGAGGGATGATTGTTACCTTGTGGACAGGGTCACTATCTGGCAGCACGTGACCGACGATCGCGTGGCCGGCTTCGTGGTAAGCGGTCAGCTTCTTTTCGGCTTCGTTCATTACCTTGGTTTTGCGCTCCGGGCCGATAGCAACTTTTTCGAAGGCCTCGGTAAGATCCGCGTTGCTGATTTTTTTGGCGTTGCGGCGCGCTGCAACGATTGCGGCTTCGTTCATCATGTTGGCGAGGTCGGCACCGCTCGAGCCGGCAGTCTTTGCAGCCAGCGCTTCGATGTTGACAGTCTCATCGACCGGCTTGTTCTTGGCGTGGACCTTCAAAATAGCCTCGCGGTCTTTTCGCTCCGGCAGCATAATGTTAGTGCGGCGGTCAAAACGGCCCGGGCGAAGCAGTGCAGGGTCGAGCACGTCGGCACGGTTAGTCGCGGCAAGCACGATTACGTTCGTACCGGTCTCAAATCCGTCCATTTCAACAAGAATCTGGTTGAGGGTCTGCTCGCGCTCGTCGTGCCCACCGCCCATACCGCTACCGCGGCGGCGACCAACGGCATCAATCTCGTCGATGAAGATAATAGCCGGCGCGTTCTTTTTGGCTTTTGCGAACAGGTCGCGGACACGGCTGGCACCGACACCTACGAACATCTCAACGAATTCCGAACCGGAAATCGAGAAGAACGGTACGTTCGCCTCACCGGCAACCGCACGGGCCAGCATGGTCTTACCCGTACCAGGGTTACCAACCAGCAGCACGCCCTTTGGAATCTTGGCGCCAAGCTGCTCGTACTTTTTAGGGTGCTTCAAGAAATCAACGACTTCTTCAAGGTCTTGCTTGGCAGCTTCGTTACCGGCAATGTCATCAAAAACGACTTTTTCTTTGTCGATGCCATACAGTTTGGCCTTGCTTTTACCAAAGCCCATAGCCTGGTTGTTCTGCCCCTGTGCCTGGCGCATCATGAACATAAAGAACCCGGCGATCAGCACGACAGGAACGATGATAATGGCAAGGTTCCACAGCGTCGCGCCGACTTCGGACGGCTGGGCGACGACGACTTCGGTCTTGTTGTGTTCGAGGCCTTGCTCGTAGAGGCTGCTGCCACCTTCCTTGACGGATTTTTCAGTAGGTTCTTTTTGGCCCTTCGGCGTGACCTTGATGTCATTGCCCTGGATCTCGACCTTGCTGATCTCGCCGCTGTTTGCGCGTCGGATAACCTCGGAAATCGGTACGCTTTTCAGGTCGCCGTGAGGAGAGGTGATAGCAACGACAAGTAAAACGACAAAGACGAGCACGGCCCAGAAAAGGCTGAGTCGGATCAAATTGCTCATCTTGTTTTTAGGTGTTTGTGGCTTTGGCATAAAAAATTCAGTTAATCCTTCCTAGATTGGGCTCTGATAAGAAAATTCTACTTGTTATATAATAGCACCCCTTAAGGGGTTTTAACAACAAAAGTACGGTCCGTAAACTCTAGCGTGACACCCCCGGTAACATCGAATGACGACCGTGGACGCGCGGTTTTTATGGCAATCAGCGCGCGCTCGGCTTGTGGCCGGGTAACCCCTACCCCGCTCTGCTCGCGCACGATAAACCTTAGTAGCTCGCAGGCCTCAATCTGGCCGATGTGCGTGAAAAAATAGCGCGACTGCATGTGCGATTTGGCTATCGCTGCTACCTCATCATCTATCTCGTGCTTGAGCCGCAGTTGCCGCTGCCAGGCATTAAGTAGCGAGCGTTTATCGGCGTAGGGCAGGGAAGCAGTGAGTTTTCGCCGCAGGCGGTTACGAAGGTACGTGTCGCCCGCGTTCGTACTGTCCTCTACCCATTCAAGCCGCTCCCTTAGCGCGTAGTCACGCAGTTCCTGTTTGGTCTTGGTAAGCAGTGGCCTCGTGATATCATCGGCATCCAGTACGGCCAGCCCCCGCCAGCCGGTACCGCGCTGCAAATTAATGGCGATCGTCTCGACCACGTCGTCAGCGTGGTGCGCTGTGACCAGCCGCGCATCGCGTTCACTGGCTGCCTGCCGCAAAAACGCATACCGCCTTTCACGCGCCTGCTCTTCACCTGCTTTTTTGCCTAGCTCTTCGCGCCGCATGATAAACGGCAGTCCGTAATGCGCCGCCAAACCTTCGACGAACCGGGCGTCTTCGGCCGAATCCTCACGGATACCATGGTCAAAATGAGCCACGGTCAGCTCGTGCCCGCCTGCCGTCACCAGCTTGTGCAGCAAAACGACCGAATCAATCCCCCCGCTAACAGCGACCAAGTACTTCACTAACCCCACCGTTTAGATACATACACGCCAAGCCAAATCCCAAACAGGCCGCCCACGATGCCGCCCAGGATTCCCC
>DASTSD010000035.1:0-2465 GCA_035760845.1 Saccharimonadales bacterium (SeqCode)
GGTGGTCGACCCCGAGAGCATCACCGGCGTCGCGACCATGCAGGTCTACGTCAACGTCGCCGATGGCTTCAACGACACGTCCACGGTGGCCGACGGCGCCAGCGACATGCTGCGACAACTCCTGGGCGAGGCGGGCGAACACTCCCGCACCGCCATCGGTGTCGCGGCGCTGCCGCTGGACGCGCTCGTCGAGATCACCCTGACCTTCACCGTTCGGTGACGGTCGCGTCCCACCAGGGGCGCAGGAGTCCGCGCGGCAATGACCGCCGCGCGGACTCCATGCACGACCAAGAATTTATTTATCCGTAGATATCGCGAATCGGTCCCTCAAGGCGGATCTCGTTCACTACATACCGCTTTTCGTTTGGCAAGTACGTAAACGTCACGTCGTGAGTCGCTTGAAAGTAATCGCCGTCACGCTGGGTCTTGTAGTCGAGCAGCACGTCGCGGTCCTCATGCTCGCGAAGAGGGCCGTCATACAGCAAAAACTCACGGCTTTCGCGGCCCCTCAGGAACGAGTCAATCTCGCGCGTCGTCCCAAGCCAGCGGATTTTGTCGAGCATCACCTCTTCGGGCCACTCGTTCTCAATCCAGCCGTACACCTGCATCTTGTCGCCGCTCACACGCGGCGTCAGTTTTTTGATGCGTACAACAGGAAAGCTCGATTCGTCGCCCTTGCGAATTACCGGGCCGGCAGGTTCGGTAGAGGCGGCTTGCGCCTGCTTGGCCTCGTCCGATGAAAGATCAGGCTTCTTAGCTTGTTCGTTTTGGTCATCAAAAACGGGCTCACCCCTGACCATGCGGTCCAAAAAGTCAAAAAATCCTGGCATCGCACCTCCTTTTTTACGGTGTTTCGTATCCTTATTATAGCAATGTATACTGAGAACATCAGACCGCACAAAAGGAGGGCACATGAGCACGCAACTTAATCCGTATCTAAGCTTTAAAGATAACGCACGCCAGGCGATGGAATTTTACCACGGCATTTTTGGCGGCAAACTGGACGTCAGCACTTTTGGAGAGTTCCAGGCAACGGACGATCCGAGCGAAAACGACAAGGTCATGCACGCTATGCTGACGACCGAAAAAGGTCTCGTTTTTATGGCGTCCGACACGCCAAACGGCATGGAATTCACGCCGGGAACTAACTTCAGCATGTCGCTCAGCGGCGATGACGAGGCAGAGCTGCGCGGATTCTTCGACGCGCTGGCCGAAGGCGGGGCGGTCACTCTGCCACTCGACAAGGCACCTTGGGGCGACACCTTCGGCATGGTCAAGGACAAGTTCGGCATCAACTGGATGATCGACATCACAGCCAACCCGCCAGCCCAGCAGTAACCATCGGCACCCCGCAACCAGCGGGGTGTTTTCATCTCACGGGCCGGCCGTGCTACCATAAGTAGTATGAGATCACTCTGGACAGGTTCAATCAGTTTCGGGCTCGTCAATATTCCCGTGCATATGTACAGCGGCACCAATCCGCGGCAGGGAATCGACCTCGATATGCTCCACAAAAAAGACCATTCGCCTATACGTTACGCACGTATTTGTCGCAAGGACGGCGAGGAAATCCCTTGGGATGACATTGTCAAAGGCTACGAATACGAGGACGGCGACTACGTTGTCCTCACCCAAGCCGACATGGACAAGACCGACGAAAAGCAAACCCGCACCATCGACATCCAGCAATTCGTCGCCGAACCCGAAATCGACATCCGCTACTTTGATAAGCCGTACTACCTCGAGCCGGACGAAGGCGCCGCAAAAGCCTACGTGCTGCTGCGCGAAGCCCTGGAACGTTCCGGCAAGATCGCCCTGGCCAAGTTTATTTTGCACGAGCGCGAGCACCTGGCAGTCATCAAACCGGTCGGCGCGGCGCTGGTACTCAACCAAATGCGTTTTCCAACCGACATCCGCCCCGGTACCGACCTGAAGCTTCCTAAAGACACCAAGGTCAGCGACGACGAGGTCAAACTGGCGCTACAGCTGATTCACCAGCAAACCAAGCATTTTGCGCCCGAGGACTATCATGACACCTACACCGAAAAGCTCGAGGAGATGATCGAGGACAAGGTAAAAGGCCACAAGCCGAAATCCCACGCTAAAAAAGCAGCCGAAAAGACTGAGAGCAAAGACATAATGGCCGCACTAAAAGCCAGCTTGGAGTCCGCCAAAAAATAGCGTATGGGCCTAAAGAAGTATTTCTCTAAACGAAACTTCTCTAAAACGCCCGAACCAAAAGGCGCCGTCAAAGCATCTTCCAAAAAATTAGCGTTCGTCGTGCAGGAGCACCACGCCACGGCGCTCCACTACGACTTTCGCCTGGAGCTCGACGGCGTGCTTAAAAGCTGGGCCGTGCCAAAAGGCCCGTCCATGGACCCGCACGACCGGCACCTCGCCATGATGGTCGAAGATCACCCGTACGACTACCGCACCTTTGAGGGCACGATCCCCGAAGGCAACTA
>DASTSD010000036.1:0-24456 GCA_035760845.1 Saccharimonadales bacterium (SeqCode)
CTACGTAAAGGTCGGCCAGACTATCGAAGCCAAGATCATCTCGATCGACAAGGACCGTCTGAGCCTCAGTATCAAGCAGCTCACCAAGGACCCATGGCTTGACGAAGTCGAGCAGTTCAAATCTGGCGACAAGGTCGAAGGTACGGTCACCCGTATCACTCCGTTCGGCGCGTTCGTACAGATCAGCCCAGCCGTTGAAGCCCTCGTTCACATCAGCGAGCTTGGCGATGGCAACGACGTTGACCCGGAAAAGGTCTTCACGCTCAACGAGCGCAAGAGCTTCACCGTCCTCGACATCGACAAGGACAACCGCAAGATCTCTTTGAGCCTTGCCGACAAAAAGAAGAAATAAAACTGGCCTAGCCAGACACGTTCGCCATAGTGGCGGGCAGAAAGGAGCTTAAAAGCATGAGCCAAGAAAAAGTACTTGTTGTCTCTGACTCGATTACTGTTGGCGAACTGGCCGAAACGCTCAATTTGCCCGTCACTACTTTGATTGGGGAGTTGTTCAAGAACGGTATCGTCGCGACAATTAACCAACGAATTGATTTTGAGACCGCAACAATTATCGTCGAGGAGCTCGGCCTGGATGTCACGCTGGAAAAGCGTGAAGCCAGCGCCCAGGCGCCCGAACGAAAGGTCCATCAGCTCAGCGACAAGGCGGTTGAACGGCCACCGATCGTCGCTGTCATGGGCCACGTCGACCACGGTAAAACCAGCCTGCTCGACGCTATTCTTGATACCAAGACGACCGAGGGCGAGGCCGGCGGTATTACCCAGCACATCAGCGCCTACCAGACGATCCGGAACGATCGTTCTATAACACTGCTCGATACGCCGGGCCACGAGGCGTTTGCCGCGCTGAGACAGCACGGTGCGACCCTTACCGACGTCGTTATTATCGTGGTGGCGGCCGACGATGGCGTGAAACCGCAAACGATCGAGGCGATCCGCTTCGCGCGTGACGCCAACGCCAAGATGGTCGTTGCTATCAACAAAATGGACAAAGACACGGCAAATCCCGGCCTTGTAAAGGGTCAGCTGGCCGAACAACAGGTTATTTCGGACGACAAGACCTGGGGTGGCGACACGCCAATGGTCGAGGTAAGCGCCAAGACGGGCCAGGGAATCGACAAACTGCTCGATACCGTACTGCTTGTTGCCGACCTCGAGGAGCTCAAGGCTGATATCGATGTTCCGGCCGAAGGCCTCGTGATCGAATCGCACATGGAAACTGGCCGCGGTGCCGTGGTTGGGCTGTTGGTCCAGCAGGGCAAGCTAAAACCCGGTCACTTCCTGGTGGCTGGCACGGCATATGGCAAGGTCCGTACGCTACTCGACTTCAAGGGCAAGGCGCTCAAAGAAGCCGGTCCTTCGACGCCTGTTACCGTTACCGGCTTCAAGGAATTGCCGCAATTCGGTGATATCTTTACTATCGTCAAAAGCGAAAAAGAAGCCCGCCAGACGACCGAGCGTGCTCGTATCGAACGCGAAAAGAGCGCTGCGACGACGAACGTCACTGGTGCCGACCTTCTTAAAATGATGAACCAAAAACACGAATCACAAGACGTGAACGTGATCGTAAAAGCCGACGTGCAAGGTTCGCTTACCTCTGTTATGGACAGCCTCCGCTTGGTAGATACCGGCGGTGAGGTGACGCTCCGTATCATCGGTAGCGGCGTAGGCAACATTTCGGAAAGCGATATTCGCTTGGCCGAAAGCAGCAACGCTATCATTTACGGCTTTAACGTCGAACTTCCACCTGCCGTCAAGCGTCTCGCGATGCGCGACAAGGTGCAGGTGCGCAACTTCCGCGTGATTTACGAACTGCTCGATGACGCCCGCCAGTCTATGGAGGCGCTACTTGCTCCAGAGGTAGTCGAAACCGAAATCGGTACACTGACTATCAAGGGTGTCTTTAGGACCATGAAAGACCAAGTTATCGCCGGTGGTGAGATTACCAGTGGCAAAGCGATGCCGAACATCCTGGCCCGCGTCAAACGCGGCGACGAACAAATCGCCGAAGTCGAAGTCATAAGCGTCCAGCGCCAACAGCAGGAAGCCAAAGAAGTCTTCGAGGGCGAAATGTGTGGCCTCTCACTCAAGACCGAAAAGAAGCTCCTTATCGAAGAAGGCGACAAGCTCGAGTTCTTTACCCGTGAGCTCGTCAAGCGCACGCTCTCATAGCCATAAGCATATTGACAAAACCGCCCTTTTGGTGTAATAATTGTAGTAAATTACAATCAAAAACAAAAAGGGCATCATGCAAAAAGAAACAGAGCAGAAACAAGACCAGCGCGAACGCGAAAAAAAGTTATTCGATAGTGCTATTGGTGACGCCTTAAGCGGTTACGCAAAGGATGGCGGTGACTGGGAAAAAGCGAAATGGGTCTTTGAAGATGCGATCGAAAAAGGCATGCGCGTCGACGGCGCGCTCTATGTTGCCCTTGATGATATCCGCGAAGGCCATGAAGGCACACCTGAAGAGGCTGCCCGGCGTTTTTGGGAGAAGTTTCCCCTGGATAAAGCTATTGGCAGCGCCCTTACCGGCTATGCTAAAGATGGTGGCAGCTGGGAGCTGGCAAAATGGACGTTTAACAATGCCCTGGAGGAGAAGACGGCTTTCTTGGACGTCGCGCTTGATAAGGCACTCGACGCTGCCCATGTAGGCGCTGAAACCACCAAAGAGGTAGCTGCCCGGAAGTTCTGGCGCGAACTTCACCCGTCATTCGTCGAAGCCGATATGGCAGAAGCCGACTTGGGTGATGGCGTGGAACTAGGTGAGCTGATTCACCGGCCGGACTGGAAAGGCCAAGCGGCAGGGACATTCGAGGGTGAAAAAGACGGACAGCCACTTATCGTTAAGCAGGGAATCGACGAGGAAGTTGGATACGAGCGCAGTATTCTGGCCGCCGTTGACTATCCGGGGATTCCAAAAGTACTCAGCTACACGCAAAAAAGCGATGCTCTTGACGGCTTGTCGCGCCTAGCGATGGAAAAGCTGCCCGGACGCTCACTAAAAGATCGCGTCGAAGTGAATGATCGCTGGGAGAGCAAGCCCATCGCTCCAGAGGCGGCAGTAGCAATTACCGACGGCGTGGCGGGCTGTTTTGACGCCTTGAACAAGGCGGGATATGTATACCGCGACCTGACGCTCGACCACGTGCTTGTCGATGAAGAAGGCGGCAAATATAAAGTAGGGCTAATCGACGTCGAAGCGAGCGAGCGCAAGGGTGCCGACGGCGTGGCGGAGATCGCCAACAGCGACCAAAAGCGTGGGACATGGGAGACCATGTCACCCGAAGAATTCGGTGACAATCCTAAGGTCGACGAACGCAGCAGTGTTTACTCGCTTAGCTGCCTGCTGAACCAACTGGTAGCAGGGGAATCGCCCTTTCATGTGCCATATGAGGTCAGTGACGACGTAGGTGCCCGCCTTCGTTTTACGGAGTTCCTGCATAAGCGCGGCCCAAGCGTCCAAACCGAAGGCAAACTCGGCGAAGTAATCCGCACCGGTCTGCACCCCGACCCCGAGAAGCGCTATCAAACGATCCGCGACTTCAGGGAAGCGTTGGCAGCTGCTCTCTAGGCCGTTTCAGCGCTATTTTTCGTCCTTTTCTATTGTTGTATTTCTTATGCTTTTTGTAGTATAATTTAAGTGGTACAAGTTGACAAAAACATAAAAAATATGGTAAAATAGTTAAAAGGACTCATATGGCTGGAGACGAGCTGGACCAATTCATAAATGAGATGCTGGACGCTAAAAAGCTATCTGGCGTTACTGAGGATGTCCGGGCGCAGCTGGTGAGCGATCTCAAGCAGCGCTTGCTGGACCAAATCAACAAGGCGCTCATTGACGCCCTGCCAGATGAGAAAATGGATGAATTCGAGCGCCTGCTCGATGACGAGTCTCTTACGGACGAACAAGTCCAGCAGTTTATTGTGAACTCAGGAGTTGACGTCAAGAAAGTAACGACCGTAACCATGCTTCGTTTTTATGATTTATACGTAACACCGCCCGTTGCCGGAGGTGAGGGGGCCTAACGTGGCCGAAACCCTTACTCGCACCCCCGACACAGCCGCCGAGCCGACGCGGCTTCATTTGGTTTCTGTCGATCAGTCGTATGACGCACACCAGGCCGCACGCGATGCCGCCAATGAGCGGCTGACCGAGGAGCTTAATGAAGGCGGTCGTTTCAAGCGCATGCTCAAAAGCGTTTGGAAGGGTGGCGCGCTGCGTGAATACTACCAGCACAAATACACGCGCGAAGCCCAGGCGAATATTGAAGCAACAGGCAACGTGCTACTCTACCAGGCGAGCACCGAGCAGTCGCAACGCGCACGCTGGGCGACGATCGACCGGTTCTTGAACGAAAACGACGAGGTCATTCACACCTCGGCGGGCGAGTCGCGTGAAGAAATTGCCTCTGATGCAGAGCTCAATCAGGAGGTTAAAGAACTTATTCGCCGCAATGTCGAAGGCGATCTCAGCGACGAGGCTATGGTCGAGGAAAAGGCCCGGCTGCTCGCCGCGTATCACGAAGCTCGCGGCGACCAGGCATTCGGCCGCGGTGTCGTGCAAGTAGACAACATGGTAGAAATCGCGGCTGCCGTTAAGGGTGCCGTCGACCACGGCGAAAGCCTCGATGCCGTACTTGCCAACATGAAAATCAGCATGGGTGAAGCCCGTTCTGGCGTTCGCACCGAGGCTCGCTACAACAAGGTCGAGAAAATTGCCGACAAGCTCAGCCGTTCTCGCCTTGGCTCGCTGGTTGGCCCGGAGACCGTCGCGACAGCCACGACGCTTGCTGCCAGCCTTTTGCGCTTCGGTAGCCACTCGGTCGTCGGCGCCGCTACCAAGACGATCGCACCTGGTATAGCTGCCGGTGCATGGGCGGGACTGCGCGAAAACAAGCGTATGAAAGACGAGCGTGCGCAACATCTGCGCGAACGCGCCCAGGGCAAGGAAATCCAGGCCGGCTCGCGCCGTCGCGAACAGCTGGAAGAGACGCGCTATGAAACGGCGGCAGCCACCGATTTGACAGACATGCTCCGCCAGCACTTTGGCGAAGAAGCCGATTTTACCGCGTCAAAAGATGCTTACGAAGCGGCGATGGCCGCGCTGAGTGCCGTCGAGACGCGAATCTCGCTTTCGGACGAACGTAAGCTGGACCTTATCTCGTTTTCTGATGCCGGCATGGTCGAAGAGGAGCGGTTTGCTCTCGACCTTGCCCGGGCAGAGGCAAAAGTCGCCGCCCGCAACCGCTTGACCGACGACGTTCGCCGGGCGCTAGGCGTCGACGCCGACCAAAGCCTTGAGGACATGATTAGCGAACGCTCCGAAGCGTTCCTTGAGTCCGTCGAAACCGATTTGTCGCAAAAAGACAAGGTATTCAAGCGCCTGAAGCGCCGCGAAGTAGCCAAGGCCGCCGCGAAAGGTGCGGTTATCGGGCTGGCCTTCGGGGCGATCACGCAGGAGGGTATTGCCGCACTATCCGATACTCGCCAAGGACTTATCGAGCAGGCGTGGGGTGCTACCGACCAGCCGTACGAGGGGACGATGCACCAGACGCTGCTGCATGGCCTGGTGCATGGTTCGGACGGTGGTAACTTTACCGAGCTTCATCACGAACCTTCTGGTGACTATACGTCGCATGCTATCGGCGAGCACGGGACGATCTCGGTTTCGAGCGACCAGTCACTCACCGAGAACGCCGACGGAACGCTCCTCCTCCGTGACCACAATGGCAATACCATCGCCGATAATCTGACAACCAATCGGGACGGTAGCCTGACAGCTGAGTCACTACAGCGCCTTAACGACAGCGGCTCGCATGTCGAGAATCTTTCGCACACGGTCGATCTTCCGCCGAAAGTCGAGACCCACCAGGGTTCGCTGAGCGAATACATGGATGCTCACAAGTCAGAAACGACCCATGTTTCGCGCGATTATTGGTACGATAACAACACCGAAAAGTTCGACAAGAACGAGCTAGGTCTTTGGTGGGGAGGTGAGAATAACAACGGCCTGACCGGGGATGGCGGATATCAATTTGATATCTCGCATATGACGCAGGGCGGCTCTTCGCACGACGGCCAAAACTTGGCATGGCAAGAAGCTGCGCGCCGGGGTGAACTCAAGCTGGCGATATCTGCCTCTGGCAATACGCAGACGCAAGTCTTTATGATTGATATCAACCCTGACGGTACGGCGACGATTCCGAAAGACAGCCCGGCTGCACAGTTCTTTAGTGAGCGCGGCGGCCAGGCGTCGTTTGATGGCAAGTATGCCGAGGTAGTCCAGACGACCAAGCCCGACGCTGACGGCGTAACGCACATCCGCCCGCTCGCGACGGAGGTCGGTAACGATACCGCGCGCACCGGTGATTTCCCGATTACCAAAGAAGTACCGGTTAAAGAATTCCGCCCTGAATACAAAATTACCAGTAATGGTTACGATACTCAGGAAGGTCAACCGACGTTCACCGAAATGGCGCCGGTTATTCCGCTTGTTCCGCGTAGGGCGCTGGAAGTTGTCCAGCGGGTTGAGCGCCCTGGCTACTATTACGGCTACGATTCCAGCCCTGAGCGCCTGCGTCGTTTCCGCAAAGAAGAGTGTTCGCCGCGCCTTAACCGCGATCCTAAAGCGCGTCTTAATCCCCGCGAAGAACTTGATTGGCACCGTGGTGAAATCCGCCGCAGGGCTGGTGCTGACTACGCCGATGGCGTCGACAGGGCGATCGATGATTCGCCAGAGCTTAGGAGCCTTCCTGCTGACACGAAGGCTATCGTGACGATTCCGATTGCCGCTGCCTCTGAGAGCGACAACATTTATCGCACGCTGGCATCATACGCGGGCCAGGACGCTGAGCTTGATCGTACGACGATCCTGCTTCACGTCAACTGGTTCGATAGTGCCGAGGGCGATCCCGCAAAAGCAGCGAGCATCCAAAAGACTTGGGACGAGATTGAGCGCGCCCGACGCGATTTCCCTCAGCTAAGGATCGCCACGATGAAGTCGGTCTGGGAAGAGGCAAAGAAGCGAAGCGGCGAATACGGTGACGGTATTGCCGGTCACATGGCTCGAAAGATGTACGACACGGCGCTCATGAGCGTCCAGCGCGCCATGGCTGAAGGCCGGATGGACGACGACCACGAGGTGTTACTGATCCGCAACGACTCCGACGCGCAGGGTATCCGCCGTACGTACCTGCAGAATATGATCAAGAGCTTTGAGCAGCACCCGGAAAACGACGTGTTTACGGGCGCGATACGCTGGGGAACCGAGCGTCACACCGATCTGCCGGGCTTTGCATTCGTTTCTAACTTCCGTGAGGTGATGCACATCGCGACCAAGCGGCGCGGCGTCAATGTTTGGCCGCCAACGGTGGGTATTAACACGGCTGTCCGCATGTCGACGTTCGCTGCCGTCAACGGTATCGGCTACGATCCTAAGCGAACGGGCATCGGCACCGACGATTACAACATCGGCGGCCGCATAAAAGACGCCCGTCAGATTGACGTATGGCGTGCCCGTGCGATGCGTCACTTCTGGAACCTTCGCTCTAATTCGGGCCGTACGCCTAACACTTATGGCTATGGCTACCCAGCGGAAATGACACATGAGGACTACTCGTATCACCGCCATGTCGGCGGCGCTGATATCGATACGGCGCCTGACCGCCTTGAAAAAGCTTACTTGGCAGGAATTCCGATTACCCGTGCATGGGACAACTGGGGCAACCAGCTTCGTGACGAAGGCCTTGTCCGTGGTGCGACGGAGAATCTTCGCAGCAACCCAGGCGAAGTCATTTCACGCGTCGAAGCTGATATGAGCGCGTCGTTCACCGAGCGCTTCCACGACCGCGCGCATGTACGCGCCGGGCTGGCCGCCGTCTTACCAACAAGTATTGGTGGTCGTCCTGCATACACTATTACTCGTACGAGCGGGGGAATGGTGTTCAGGTTTACGCCTGAAGGCCGGGCTTGGTTCGTGAACCGGCTACAACGCGACTCAAAGGGCCGGTATGATCCTATTGGCCGGCGCGTAAGGCGCAAGCTGTACCACGAGACGAATGGTGGCCGCGCACCGCGCACGAGCCAGCCATTGATGGTCTAGTGAATGTTGTAAAATCGCAGCGTAGTGTATAATAAGCCATAAGCGTAAGTAATATAAAGAGGTGGGAACGGTGCAACAGCAAGATATCGACAAGTTAACGACACTTCGTCAGACAATCCTAGATAACCTAGTGCCGCTCATGGACAGCAATTCGCTGGAGCCTATGGACAGGTTCAGGCTGCTTTCGCGCCTGGCGCAGGCACAGGGCAAGCCGGAATTCTACGAGAAGGCATTTGAGGCGGCAAGCCGCCTTGAGGGTGACGACAAGCTGCAGTCATATATGAGCCTCCTTGATGACGTTGACTACGAAATCGATACGGCCGTCAGCAGCACGGAAGGGGCGCCGCAAACGCAGCCTACCCCCCAACCACAACCAGCTCCGCAGCCTGCCCAGCAGGACAACTTCCAGCAGTAAGTGGAAACTCCTCTTCTCGTGTAGTAAACTGGAGAGAGTAGAGGAGATAAATAATGTTTCAATTAGATGAACAGTTTCTCAAGGACCTGGGGTTGGATCAACTGCCGCAGGACCAAAAGCAGGCGTTTCTTGACCATATTTATAGCGAATTGGAGCTTCGAGTAGGAGTGCGACTTTCGGACGGGCTGAGCGATGAGCAGCTTAAGGAGTTCGAATCTTTCGTAGATCGTGACGACCAAAAGGTACAGGCGTGGATTGCCGCGCATACGCCCGACTACCGGAACGATCAAAGTTACCAGCAGCTCAAGCAAAATGCACCGCAAGGCGCAGACGAGCGGGCGCTGCTTGCAGAGTATGCATCGTTAAAGTGGCTGGGGCTTAACCGCCCTAACTACCGTGAAGTTGTCTCGCAGGTGCTTGAAGACCTCAAGCGAGAGATCATGAGCAATCGCGACACGCTCCTTAGCGACGACACCAATCAAGCGACGGCGGTATAGCCGCGCAAGAACGCAGCGGCATCCATGTGGCGGCCGCTTGGGGCGATCAGCTCGTCAACCGACAAATAGGCACCGTCTTGGCACAAAAGGTCGAGCGGTGTTTTTTGTTCGTGCGAGACGTGTGCTTTGGTGACGACGATAGGGTACTCGCCAATGACCACCTTGCTTTTAGGAAAACCGAGGTGGGCCCGGACGATGCGCTCGGCTTCAGTGGCGTTGAGGCTATCGAGCTGGAGGTCGGCATCGCTTTTTTGCAGGAGCTTGGAATACGTCGCTTTGCTGTCGTCCTGCGGGGCAGGCAAGAGGGTGCCGTTCATGATTTCGGGCAGCGTCTCCAGTAGAAGATCGGTGCCAAGGATTGCGAGGTCTCGGTAAAGGTCGGCGCGGGTTTCGTTACCGTTAAGTGCGAACTCTTTGGCGGCAAAAACCGGGCCGGTGTCCATGCCGGCATCGATCTGCATGATTGATACTCCGGTATGTGTGTCACCGTTCTTAATAGCGGACTCGATAGGGGTCGGGCCGCGGTACTTTGGCAGGAGCGACGGGTGGACGTTGATGATACCCGGCGTGAAAAGATCGATGGTACTCTGCGGAATAATCTTGCCGTAGCTCACCAGCACGCCGGTAACGGGGCCGAGCTTTTTGATGCCTTCGTTGATGTCGGCGACTTTCGTGGGCTGCCAAACGGTAATGTCGTGCTTCATGGCGAGCACTTTGACGCTTGGCATGACTAGCTGCTGGCCGCGGCCTTTTTTGCTGTCGGGTTTGGTAACGACGGCCGCGACGGCGTGGCCGGCCTCTATAAGGCCTTCAAGGACGGTGAGGCTAAAATCCTCAGTCCCAAAGAATACGATTGTTTCGGATGTGTTCGTCATAGTCGAGTGGTTGGAGCTCGCCTTTCTCGTCGAGCGTGTAAAAAGCTTTCGTCTCGTCTTTGATGTGATCGATAAAAACGATGCCGTTAGTGTGGTCGATTTCGTGCTGGATGACGCGGGCGAGGAAACCTTCGGCCTTGAAGCGGACCTCGTTGCCTTCGACGTCGAGGGCGCGGACGCGGATTTTTGAGTGGCGCGGAACGAGGCCATAGATGTTATTTACACTGAGGCAGCCTTCGTAGTCGCTGATGATCTCGCCTTCGTATTTGACGATTTCCGGGTTGATAAGCGCGGTGAAGTCGCGGGTTGCCTTGTCTTCGAAGTCGCTGCGAACGATAACGACGCGTTCGAGCTTGTCGATCTGGACGGCGGCAAGCGCGGCACTGATTTCGTGCGGGCGCGAATCCTCCCAGTCGAGCGATGCGCTGGTCATGTCGGCGATAAGCTGGTTGATGTCACTGGTGATATCACGGACCTTCGCTGATTTGTCACGAAGGTGAGGGTTGGGCAAAGTAATGATGTTTTCTTTTTTCATTACGGTCTATTATAACAGATTGAAAACGATCTAGAGCAGGCTGATCGGGTCGAGTTCGAATTGCCAATTCGCGGGTGGCAGGTGTCCAAGCGCTGCGCTTAGGCGAGCACGTTTTGGAGATTTGAGGACGAGTTGCCAGCGGTAGGTGTCGTGCTGGCGCTCGTAAAATGCCGGCGTAGGGCCAAGGAGCTGTACGTCGGGCAGTTCACGGCGCAGGACGGCGGCGAGTTTTTGGGCGTTCCGTATGGCTGCGGCCTCGGTTTTATACACGCAGGTGAGCTTGAGGAGGTACGAAAAGGGAGGGAAGCCGCCGCGTTTTCGCTCAAGGAGGGCGGTCTGGTAAAACCCGGCGTAATCCTGCGCCAGGCCGCTTACGACGGCAGGGTGGGTGGGCTGGTAGCTCTGCACGATGACACTCGTTTCGTGGTGGGAGCGCCCTACGCGCCCGACCACCTGCGCGAGCAGCTGGAAGGTCCGTTCGCTCGAGCCGTAATCGGGGAGGCTAAGCCCGGCATCCGCCTGAATAACCCCAACGCTGCGGAGCTTGGGAAGGTCGAGGCCTTTTGCGATTACCTGCGTACCAACAATAAGGTCGATCGTACCTTCGTAGAGTTCTTTGTAGCGTTCCTCGACCGACTCGCCTGTCTCGTTGTCGCCGTCAAAGCGGGCGATGTTTTTATTCGGAAAGAGCTTGCGGAGTTCCGACTCGATCAGTTTGGTGCCGATACCTTTATGGATGATTTCGGCCGAACCGCATTCAGGACAGCTGGTCGGCACTTTTTCGCTGGTGCCGCAAATGTGGCATTCCAGCCGGTGCTTGTCGGCATGCAGGGTAAACGGTACGAAGCAGCGCGGGCAAATGGCCGACCAGCCACAGTTCTCGCAGAGCGTGGTGCTGGCGCTGCCGCGGCGGTTATGGAAAATCAGCGCCTGGTTGCCACTGGCAAATGTTTGCTCCAGCTGGGCAAGCAGCTGGTCCGAGAGAAAGCGGTGCCGCTTGAAGTGCGTTCGCTTGGTCATGTCCACGAGTGTGATATTGGGCGGCGTCGTATCGCTGCGGGCACGTCGGTTCATGGCAATGATCGGCCGGTTGGACTGCTCGAACAAATAATAGTCGGCAATCGATGGCGTGGCGCTGCCGAGGACGACTTTCGCTTCGTGCCCTGAGGCAAGGATGCTCGCAGCGCGCAGGGCAGAGTAGCGCGGCGACTGTTCCTGTTTGAAGCTCGGCTCGTGCGCCTCGTCGATGACGATCAGCCCTACGGAACCCAGGGGCGTAAAGAGCGCAGAGCGCGGGCCAATGACAAGGCGCGGCTGGGTGCTTGCCAGGGCGTCTTGCCAGGCCTTGTGGCGCTGGGCTTCGGTCTGGCGCGAGTGAACAAGAATGATGTCCTCGAAATGTTCCGAGAATTCGTCGACCACCTGCGAGGTAAGGGCGATCTCGGGAACGAGGATAATGGCCGACTTGCCGCTGTCCAACGTTTGCTTGGCGAGCTCCATGTAGACGGCGGTTTTGCCCGAGCCGGTAATACCGTGGAGGAGGGCGGAGCCAGGCGACATTTGCTGGACCACCGCTACGGCACGAAGCTGGTCTTTGTTGAGCACATTTTTTGTTCGATCGCGGAGCTTTTCTCGGGTAGGCGGCACGCTGGCGCGACGTTTTTTTTGCAGGCCGCGCGGCAAGATGGTTTGCAGAACGGTGGCTAGGTGCGTGGCGTAGTACATGCCCATCCATAGTGCGAGACGAACGAGCGGCTCGGGGAGCGGCGGCTCGTCAATGAGGCTTGTGATAGGTTTAGTGGCGTACTCGGGCTGCTTGACGTTTTTTGTCACGATGCCTACGAGGATCTTTTTGCCGACCTCAACCATCACCAGCTGGCCGACGTGGAGCGGCTCTTCGGACGAATACGTAAACACGCCGCTGTTGGCGCGAATAATCTGCGTCGGAGCCACCTCATAATAGTGCATATCTTACATTATACTGTTAAAATAAGCATATGTATTTTGAAAGTCGTGCGCAGGCTGGGCAGATTTTGGCTGCCGAGTTGGTGGAGAAGTATAGGTATGAGAACTGCGCGGTCGTGGCGCTTAGCGACGGGGCTGTTCAAGTTGGAGAGCAAATCGCCAGTGCGCTCCACTGTATTTTGACCATGCTGCTGATCGAGGAGATCCCCGTTCCGGGCGAAAGCATGAGTTTTGGCGGCGTGTCACAAAACGGTGGGTTTACCTACAATGGCATGTTCAGCGCGGGCGAGATCGAAGAATACACCGGTGAATTCCACGGATATCTGGAGGAACAAAAGCGCGAAGCGTTCCAACGCCTCAACCGGCTGCTTGGTGACGGCGGTATCATCGACAACGAGATGCTGCGCGACCATACTGTGATTCTTGTCGCCGACGGGCTGGATAACGGTGCGGCGATTGATGTGGCTATGGACTTCCTTAAGCCTATCCGCATCAACAAGCTGGTCGTCGCAACGCCGTTTGCGACCGTGCCGATGGTAGACAAGCTGCATATCGTGGCGGACGAGCTGCATATCCTGGACGTGAAGGAGAACTTCATGGGAACGAACCACTATTACGAACAAAATGACATTCCGTCGCACGAAGAGACGATCGCGAAAATCAACCAAATCGTCCTGAATTGGCATTAACAAAACTTGCAAAAGCGCCTGCAAAAAGTGTAGAATAAAAAGCAACGGAAGAGTCAGTCATTAACCAAGGGAAGATATGTTAGACGTTTTTATTACCTCGAGAGTGCGCAGAAAGATTGTGGTCGTATACGCCAAGTATCCAGACTTCCACACTCATGTCCGCGGCCTCGCGAAACTCATCAAAGAAGATCCTGGCAACATCCAGCGCGAACTCAAGCGCCTGGAAAAAGTCGGATTTCTCACCAGCGACAAGCAGGGCAATACCAAGATTTACTCGACGAACAAGCAGTTTCCGATTTTTAAGGAACTGCAGAGTATCGTGATTAAATCGCAGCAGCAAGCCGCCCGTCCAAAGCGGTCTTCTGCCGATCTCTAAATGTCATTATTCGAGGATATCCTACGATCGAGGGGCCTGGACGGAAGCGGCCGCGAGGCGTTTTTGTCGCCCGACTACGAGAAGAAGCACGATCCTTTTTTGCTGCCCGATATGAGGCAAGCGGTTGACCGGCTTGTACGGGCACACGACGCCGATGAGCATATCGTTATTTACGGCGACTACGACATCGACGGATTGACGGCGACGACGACGCTGCTAGACGGCTTTGAGAGTTTTGGCTTCAAGAACGTCGATGCGTTTATTCCGAATAGGTTCGTTGAAGGGTATGGCCTAACCGTAGATGCCGTCGAAAAAATCGCCGCCATGGGCGCGCAGGTAATCGTGACGGTAGACTGCGGTAGCCTGAGTGAAAAAGAGATTATCCGTGCGAACGAGCTTGGTATCGATGTCATCGTGACCGACCACCACAATGTCGCGCCTGTCCAGCCGCCTGCTGTTGCGGTAATCAACCCCAAGCGGCTTTTGATGGACTTTCCGGATGAGTATGAGAATTACATTCTAAAAGCGGACTCGCCGGAGCGGGGTAAGATATACCCATTTCTCGATTTGCCCGGCGTTGGCGTGGCATTCAAGCTGATCCAAGCGCTGCAAAAGCGACTGGATGGTCTTGCTCCAGGTCAAGAGAAATGGCTCCTTGATCTTGTTGCTCTCGGGACGGTGTGTGATGTCGTAACGCTGGTGGACGAAAACCGCACACACGTCTACTGGGGTTTGAAGGTACTGGCCAGGACCCGCCGGCCGGGTCTTAAAGCGCTGATGGCGGTGGCGGGCGTGGAGCCAGATAAGGTCAACGCGCGTCATCTCGGCTTTGGGCTTGGTCCGCGAATGAACGCTGCCGGACGGCTCGAGACGGCACAGTACGCGCTGGATATGCTAAGGGCCCGCGAAGGTATGCTGGCGCTCGAGAAGGCGCGCCAGCTGGATACACTGAATATTGCCCGGCGCAGCGACCAGGACAAGATTTTTAAGGCCGCTATCGAGCAGGCGCAGGAGTATCTTTCCGACCCGGTGCTTGTCGTTAGCCATGCCGATTGGAACCACGGCATCATAGGCATCGTCGCTGCCAAGTTACTGGAAAAGTATAAAAAACCTACGTACGTGCTACAGGAGATGGGCGAGGAGAGCAAAGGCTCCGCCCGAAGCTATGGTGATTTTAGCGCTGCCGATGCCATACGTGCCGCCGATGACATTATTACGAAGGGCGGGGGACACAAGCTTGCGGCCGGCGTCACCTTGCCAACAAAAAACATCCCGCTTTTTAGGCAGCGGGTGAACGAATTCTACCGAACAAAAAATTTATTCAACCAAGAAGCGTTGCTTTTGCCCCGAGAGGACGTTGTCGTCGCACTCTTTGCTGACGTACACGAAGGGCTCTTGGCGGAGCTTGCACGGCTTGAGCCGTTTGGCAATGGCAACCCCGAACCCGTGCTTAAAGCCCAAGGCGTGCTCGTAATGAACGTGCGCCGGATGGGCGCGGACGCACAGCACGTCAAGCTGGAGCTTCGCGACGAAGTTGGTAATGCGCTGCAGTTTTTGGCGTTCAACGCGCCCGAGCACTTTTTTGTCGAGCCGGGCGAGTATGTGACGGTGTGGTTCCAGCCGACGCTCAATGAATGGCAGGGTCGCCGGAGCGTCGAAGGCCGGCTGTTGCATCTTGAAATACATGAAAAATAAATTCTAGGACATCTGCTCCGGCGGCGAATCGATTCGCCGCCGGAGCCGTCCGTCCCCCTCGTGGCGAGGTCAGAGAACCATGCTCATGATGAGCCGGTTCACCTTGTGGCCTTCCGGCACGTAGAGCACCTCACGAAGCGCCTGGTCCTGGCCGGCCGACTCCACGGTGAGCGTGGCGTACTGGGTCCGGATGATACGGAGCCAGGCCAGGATGTTGCTGATCGGCGGAAAGCCGGCCGTCTGGTCCGTCAGCTTGCTGAGCGGCATCGTCTTGTACCGGATGTCGATGATGCCGGTCACGACGAGCAGGCGCTTGTCGGTCACGCAGATCCGGTGCAGGTGCCACGCGAGCAACCGGCAACCGAACACGACCATGCCGGCGAGCAGCAGTACGAGCGCCGCCTTGAGGCTCATCGCGGCCACGAAAACCACTGCGGCCAAAAGGGCGGCGCCCCCGATGAACCACGGCCAAAGGCTGATGGGGTGCTCTCGCGACTCCCAGAGCAGCACCTCGCCGGAGAAGTTCTCCTGGGCGCCCTTGACTCCCTTGCGGCTCTTGGCGAGCGCCTTCTTCACGCGCTCGCTCGGCACGAGGGCCTCGTCCTCCTCTTCACGGTTGTTGTACGAGTGCAGCGAACCTCGGATGACCCGAAGGGTCACGAGGATGCCGACGATCGTGACGAGCACAGTGATCAGTAGGAGTACGTTGTCGTGCGGCGAAAAGCCGACCAGTGCCCAGCAGGCGATGATGCCGAGGGCGATGGCCCCGATGATCCACGATTTTCCGTGGTCCTGAAGGGTGTCCAGGCGCCGGTCGATCTCGGCCATGGATGGCAGGAACTTCGGTCGTTTCATAACCCCTCCTTAGGGACGGTACGATCTTGGCAGTGTTACCTGTAAGACAGAATTAAATTATACAATAAAAACTAAAATCCAGCAATAATTCCACGGCAGGTAATCGCGTATTGCACTCTATAGAGTTCTCTGTTACAATAGTGAACGATATGGTACAAGTAACACGTAAAGACGAACGCGAAGCGAACGATAACATTATTCGTCGTTTCAACCGCAAAGTATTGCAGAGCGGCGTGCTGGCAGAAGCTAAGGCAGCTATGCGCATGAGCCGTCCACTTAGCAAGACCGAGCGCCGCAAGAAAGCGATTATTCGCAAAGAGCGCAAAGCGGACAAGCTAGCTAAAGCCCGATTGGGGATCCGCTAGTTCATGGCGCTGAAGCAGCGCATCGAAAGCGATATGAAAGCCGCTCTTTTGGGCGGCGATCGTTTTGTCGGGGAAACGCTCCGCGGCTTGAAAGCGGCTATTCTTAACGAAGAAGTTGCCCAAAACAAGCGCGACACCGGCCTCGACGACGCGACGATCGAGCAGATTATCGCCAAAGAGGTGAAAAAACGCAACGAATCGGCTGCGATTTACGAGCAGAACATGCGCGAGGACGCCGCCGAGAATGAACGCCGCGAGGCGGAAATCCTTGGCCGCTACTTGCCGGAGCAGCTTAGCGAGGCGGAGCTCAAAACCGTCGTCGATGCTAAAATTGCCGAGCTCGGTGCGACCGATGTAAAAATGATGGGCCAAGTCATGGGCGCCGTCAAAAAAGAAGTGGGTAACGCCGCCGATGGCGCGACGCTCGCAAAGCTAGTCAAAGAAGCGCTTAGTTAAACAAAAAGAGGAGAGAAGATGATCGTATTTTTTGGTCCCGCTGGTGCAGGCAAGAGCGTGCAGGGGCAACTATTAGCCGCGCGTAACAACTGGCGCTGGCTGAGTTCAGGCCAGCTGCTCCGCGATACGCACGATATCGAGCTGATCAAGGAAATGCAGACCGGCCATTTAGTAACGCCTGAAAAGGTAAACGAGCTGATGGGCGATGCGCTGAGGCGCGCTAAAAACGTCGACCGCGTTATCCTGGACGGGTACCCACGCCAGCTTTCGCAGGCAAAGTGGCTGATCCAGTCGCAGCCCGAGCACGAACGTTCTATCCAGCTGGTGATCGTTCTTGAGGTGCCACGCAGCGAACTGCTCAAGCGCATTGAGGTTCGCGGCCGTATCGATGATACGCCGGATGCTGTCGACGAACGCCTGCGTATTTACCGTACCGAAATCTACCCGATTCTTACTTACCTTACCGAACAGGGCGTGAACGTCGCGCACATCGACGGGACCGGTTCGGTCGGCCAGGTCCACGACCGTATCATGGACGAAATGATAGCTCACAAATTGGCGTAATATGTCTCAGCCCAAGAAAACCCCAGCACAAATCGATGCGATGCGCGAAGGCGGCAAGCTCCTCGCGACTATTTTTGACGGTCTTAAAAAGATTGTTCACGCCGGTGTGAGCGAACTGGAGGTTGACGCCTGGGTCGAGGCCGAAATCAAGCGCCTTGGCGCGGTAGCTACGTACAAAACCAGCGAAGTGAACTTTCCAGGCGTTATTTGTATTAGTACGAATGACGAGATCGTTCACGGTATACCGACCGACTATGTTTTTGAAACGGGCGACGTGGCGAGTTTTGACCTCGTTATTACGTATAAGGGAATGAAAACCGACGCGGCGTTTACGATGGTAGTCGACGAAAAGCCAACCGGGGTGAAAAAGCATCTTATTAATACTACCGAGCGCAGCCTGTACGCGGGCATCGACGCCATAAAAGGCCCTGTTTATACTGGCGACATCAGCGCTGCGATCGAAAAGGTGCTTGATAGCGCCAAGCTTGGTATCGTGCGTGAGCTGGTTGGCCACGGGGTGGGGCAGGAGATGCACATGCCACCCGAGATCCCAAACTACGGATCAAAAGGCTCCGGCGTGCTGCTAAAACCGGGTGATACCATCGCGATCGAACCGATGGCAATGCTCGGCAAAGAGCGTATCACCACCGACGCCGACGGCTGGACAATCCGTACTCGTGACGGCAGCCTTGCGGCTCACTTTGAACACACCGTACTCGTAACCGAAGACGGTGCCGAAATCCTGACGCAACAGTAGTAGAGCTTGACATTTTATTTAACTTATGCTAAATTATTTTTATCTACTTATAGATAAAACAAACAAAAAGCAAAGGTACATATAAAATGAGCGAAGTCATTCGAAACAATCAAAATCAAATCCTGGACACTGACGGCCACCCACTTGAGCAGGTAGCGGCGTACAACAGTGCTGAGCGAAGAAATGCTGCTGCGACCGTTGAAGAGAAAAGGGAATTAGCTAACGCTGCTTTACGACTTAGTGGGTCATCCCGCGAAAGTTACGATGCGGTTGGCGCACAGCGTGAGGCTGAAACCCAGGAGGCTGCCGCAAACTGGAAAGGCTTTGAGCACTATAACCGGAATGCAGGCGCCTATCAGGAAGCCGCATATGAAGAAGATGCACGTCGCAGTGCTCCTGAAGAAAGTACTGAAGAAGCGCCTGCTCCTGAAGTAAAACAGTAATAGTAACAACTTAGCTAAAAATAAATACGCCTTCTCGTGGCGTATTTATTTTGGCACATTGAGACATGTCCTAAGGGTCCTAGCCAAAACCCCGCATAAGCGGTATACTTTTACGTATGCAAGAAACATCTCGATACGCTGTCGGTATTGATATCGGAACGACAACTGTTCGTTGCGTTGTAGGCCATATCGACGCCACCACAGGAACTCCGACGATCGTAGGGGTAGGACAAGCACCAAACAGCGGCATGCGCAAAGGGGTCGTCGCCAATCTGACAGGTCCGGCCCGTGCGATAGACGAGGCGCTCGGCGAGGCTGAGCGCATGAGCGGCTACCAAGTGAACGCCGCGTCTATTAGTATTAATGGCGCACATATTCTTAGTACCAAAGCCGATGGCATGATCGCTGTCGGGGCCATGGATCACGAAATTACTCACGAGGACCTCTCGCGGATCGAAGAAGTCGCGACGCTTGGCAAGGTTCCAGCCAACCGCGAAATCCTCGAGGTAGTACCACACAGCTACCGTCTGGATGGCCAAGATAACATCAAGGATCCTATCGGCATGACGGGTACGCGCCTCGAAATCAACGCTAATGTCGTCTCGGCGTTGGCGCCACACCTTGCGAACCTCCAAAAGACCTCCGAGATGGCCAAGGTTGACCCTCGCTCTATTACGCCTGCGGTCTTGGCCGCTGCACGCGCGGTTCTGAGCGAACAGCAAATCGAGAACGGCGTTGCCGTAGTGGACCTCGGTGGTGCGACGACGAGCGTCGCCGTGTTTGAAGAAGGCGACCTGCAGTACGTCGCGGTCATTCCGGTTGGTGGCGTGAACATCACTAACGACCTGGCTATCGGCCTCAAGACCGACCCCGAAATCGCCGAAAAGGTAAAGGTGGGCCACGCGACGGCCGTCGCCCGCAAGAACGACGAGCGTATTTCGATCAAGCAAGAGAAAGAAACGTTCAACTTTGACTCGAGCGACGTCGACGAAATCGTCGAGGCCCGCCTTGAAGAAATTTTTGATGCAATCCACAAAGAACTCAAAAAAGCCGGTCGTGCCGGACAGCTGCCAAGCGGCGTCGTGCTGACGGGTGGTTCTGCCAAGATAAAAGGCATTGCCGAGTTCGCCAAGGAAAAGCTTGGCCTTGCGGCGCGGGTTGGCAAGTCGACGGGCTACGGCGGTGTCGCCGAAAACATCGAAGAGCCGCAATATGCTGCGGTCGTAGGGCTGATGCTCCTGGATTCACAGGGGTCAAGCCAGCCTGCGGGCAGCCACAAAACAGGTGGCGGCGGCAAGGCACTCAAAAACGCCGGCGGCTTCGTATCGAAGTTTTTAGACAGGTTTAAGGCGTAAATTTGTTTTTGAACAATAAATGTTATACTAAAGAATGAATAGAAATCGGGGGAGACTATAATTCCATGCCTGAAGTGAAACCAAGCGAAATACAAACATTTGCCAGCATTAAAGTTGTTGGTGTTGGTGGCGCTGGCGGCTCTGCGGTCAACCGCATGAAAGACGCCGGTCTGAACGGCGTACAGTTCATTGCCATGAACACCGACGCCCAAGCGCTGCATAACTCAAAGGCCGACGTAAAGATCCACCTGGGCCACAATACGACTGGCGGCCTCGGTGCCGGTGCCGACCCAACGCAGGGCCAGGCCGCAGCCGAAGAATCACGCGAAGAAATCAAAGAAGCGCTCGAAGGTGCCGACATGGTATTCGTTACCATTGGTGCCGGTGGTGGTACTGGTAGCGGTGCTGGCCATGTCGTGGCTGAAATCGCCCGCGAACTAGGGATCCTGGTTGTCGGTGTTGCTACCAAGCCGTTTAGTTTTGAAGGCGAAAAGCGCCGCCAGAACGCCGACTGGGCCATCGCTCAGCTTGGCCGCCAGGTGGACACGCTTATCACTATCCCGAACGACCGTTTGCTCCAAACGATCGACCGCCGCACGCCGCTGCTTGAGACCTTCAAGATCGCCGACGACGTGCTGCGCCAGGGTGTGCAGGGCATTTCCGAGCTTATTACCGAGCACGGCCTGATTAACCTCGACTTTGCCGACGTCAAGGCTATCATGAGCAACGCCGGTTCGGCCCTCATGGGTATCGGCCGCGCCAGTGGCGACGACCGCGCCGCACAAGCTGCGCAGCAGGCAATCGAATCGCCGCTTATCGAGGTATCGATCGACGGCGCCAAGGGCGTACTGTTCAACGTGACTGGTGGCTACGACATGAGCATGAGCGAAATCCAGGAAGCCGCCGAAATCATTACCAGCGCCGTTTCGCCGGACGCCAACATTATCTTCGGTGCGACGCTCAAGCCTGAACTCGAGGACGAGCTGATTATCACGGTTATCGCGACCGGTTTTGACAGTGCCTACTTCCACGAGCAGGCCGCCCAGCTGGAAACTCCGACCGTCGGTAACGTTAACCCGGCTCCAGCCGTAGCAAGTGACAGCGAGCCGGCAACGGCCGATGAAGCTGTCGAAGGTATTAGCATGGACCTCGACCAAAAAGACGCCGCAGCAGCCTTCGCCGAAGAAACTACCCACGACATCTGGAGTAATCCTCCTGAAGAAGACGACGAATCCGACACGCCAGCGTTCCTGCGCCGCCGCAAGAAGAACAAAAACACGGACGAATCATAAAAGGAGCTGACGGAGTGAGCGCAAAATACAAGATCGGTGACAGTCGGGTTATCGAATCACGAGAGGCCGCCGATGGTATGACGATTCGCCGCCGCCGCGAATCGCTCGACGGTAAAACCCGTTTTACCACATACGAACGGATCGAACGCCCTAACCTGGCGGTTATCAAAAAAGATAGCTCACGCGAACTGTTCGACCGCGATAAGCTGGCAACTGCCGTCAAACGCTCGGTCGGCAAGTTCTTTACCTCGGAACTAGAGGTGGAAGAAATCATCAACAATGTCGAAGACAAGCTCTACGACCTTGGCGAGTCAGAAGTGACTTCGCGTCAGATCGGCGACCTCGTCCTTGACGAGCTAGCGGTCCGAAATGAAGTCGCGTACGTGCGTTTTGCCAGTGTCTACCACGAGTTCAAGACCCTCGACGAGTTCGAAGAAATCCTCAAACAACGGCGCAAAGGGTAGCGATGAAAACCGTGGTCGTATACGAGGACAATAGCGAATACTCACGGCAGGTGAGTGACTATCTGCGCGACTTTAACCGGCAAACCGGCCACGAGCTGGAAACGCTCGACCCCACGACAAGGGACGGCGCAGACTTTTGTCGGGCGTATGACATCGTAGAGTATCCAAGCATCGTCGCACTGAGCGACGACGGCACCATGCAAAGCCTCTGGCGAGGATTGCCGCTGCCGACTATCAGTGAAGTGAGCTACTATGTATAAAATTTTCCAACACGCAAAAGAGCGGTCCAATGTTTGGATTTTTGCCACGATGCTTATATCGGCAATTCTTAGCTTGATTGCGGCGTTCGTGCTGTCTGTCGATGCTATTGAGATTGCCAAAAACCCCGATGCCGCGCTGAGTTGCAGCATCAACACGGTCATTAACTGCGCCAGCGTCATGAAGCACCCAAGCTCCGAGCTCTTCGGCTTTCCAAATAGTTTTCTGGGGCTGATTGCCGAACCGATCGTCATCACGGTAGCGATTGCCGGTCTGGCTGGCGTTAGGTTTCCGCGGCCGTTCATGGCGGCGGCACAGGTAGGCTACGCGGCCGGGTTCGTGTTTGCGTACTATCTGTTTTTCGAGAGTTTTTTGGTTATCGGCGCGCTCTGCCCATGGTGCCTGCTCGTGACGCTTTCGACCACGCTCGTATTCATGTCGCTGCTCCACTACAATATTCGCGAGGACAACCTGTACCTTAGTGAAAAGCACAGCAAACTGCTGAAAAAATGGATCAAACAGGGGTATGACCGCTTGTTTACGGCAAGCCTGCTGGCTGCGCTCGTCTTTATGATTCTGTTCAAGTACCACGAGGGCCTGTTCGGCTAAATGACCGAGCGAGAATCCTCACGTCGCCACGATAGCGAACCAACGGTAGAAAAGGGCATCGACAGGGAAGTGCTATTCGCAAAACTCGTCAGCCCGGAACTGGTGGAAAAGTTTGATTTTGAAGTAAGCGAGGAGGACCTAGCGTGGGCCGCCGAGGAGCTTCTTACCGACGATAACGTCGAGCTTATGGAATGGCTGGCGTCACTCGCTATAGCAAACGGCGCCGACCACGACGAGTTTTTTGCGTGGCTGGGTATTGAAACCGAGCCCGAAACAGAGTAAAATACACACCAGAAACACTCCTCGCGTGAGGAATAGCGGCCATCACCCGCGAACGTTCCAGGAAGAAAGGGAAATCCCGAGTAGAACCTGGCGCACCACGGCGTTACAGTGACAAACAAGTGCTAAGAAGAACCTCTTTTTAGAAGCTGGATGGTACCGTCCGCGTATGCGGATTCCAGCATCTAACAAGAGGTTTTTGTGTTTTAAGAAAGGACCGCCATGCAAGATATTATTATTCGCGATACGACCGCCGACGACCTATTAGCGCTGCGGACGACGCATGGTCAGTCATGGCGCGACACCTACCCGAACGAGGCCGAGGGCGTCTCGCGCGAATGGGTTGAAGCGCGGACGGCGGGGTGGATCACACCCGAAGGGATCGAAAATTCCAAAGAACACGTAAAGGATATTTACGGTCATCCAAACCATCTTCACAAAATAGCGGTTGAAGGCGACAAGGTTGTCGGTGTGGTCCATGTAGCAAAAACCCCCGAAAAACAGCACCTTCATGCGCTATACATCGCAAAAGAATATTACGGCAGCGGCCTCGCCCAGCGACTTATGGAGATAGGACTGGCGTGGGCTGACCCGCATCGGCCGATTGACCTGCAGGTCGCTACCTACAACGAACGGGCCAAGGCTTTCTACCGCAAATACGGATTCGAAGAAGTACCGGGCACCGAAGAAAAATTCGCCGAAACCATACCAGTCGTCACCATGGAAAGAAAAGGAGAGTCAGCATGAAATTCAAAGGAAACACCCGCCGCCGCGCACTCGAGTACGAAAAAGACCTCGTCGTCCAGTGGAAAAAGAACAAGACATTTGAAAAATCCGTCGAGCAGCGACCAAAAGAGGACAGCTACGTTTTTTACGACGGCCCTCCATTCATCACCGGCGTACCGCACCACGGAACGCTCCTTAGCTCGATCGTAAAAGACGCCATTCCGCGCTACCAGACGATGCACGGCAAGCGTGTCGAGCGCGTGTGGGGTTGGGACTGCCACGGCCTGCCTGCCGAGGTATTTACCGAAAAGAAACTCGGCATCAAAGACCGCCGCGACATCGGTACCAAAATCAGCCTTGAAGAATACATCCTGACCTGCCGCGACAACATGGTGCAAACCGGCAACCTATGGGAAGACACCATCGACCGCATCGGCCGTTGGGTCGACTTTAAGGGCGCCTACAAAACCATGGACAAAGACTACATGGAAAGTGTCTGGTGGGCGTTCAAAACCCTGTACGAAAAGGGGAAGATCTACGAAGGCGAGCGCGTGCTCATGTATTGTACCCGCGACGCGACGCCGCTTTCGAAGGCCGAGGTCACGATGGATGCCGGCGCCTACCAAGACGTCACCGATCCGAGCGTGTTCGTGAAATTCAAGCTGACTGATAGCGACGCGTTCCTTTTGGCTTGGACGACCACGCCGTGGACGCTGCCAGCAAACACCGCTGTCGCCGTGAACAAAAACTTTGACTATGTCGAAGTGGAACAGGCCGGCCAAAAGCTGATCTTGGCAAAAGATTTGCTCGAGAAGGTGATGCAAGACGAAAAGCACCAGCCGCTTGAATACAAAGTTGTCCGCGAAC
>DASTSD010000037.1:0-4259 GCA_035760845.1 Saccharimonadales bacterium (SeqCode)
TCCCCCTCAGTAAGGCTTCGACCCCACTAATCTTCAATACCGTATCACTATATCTAAGCATGATTGCTGCCGCTTTTTCTTGACGTCTCGCCTTTCTAGCCTCACGATACTGCACAACAGCAAAAATGGTACCCGAAATTACCGCGAGATATTGCGCCCCTTCAATCCATGGCAACACATCCTGTATAGTCATTCGTGATATTTTAATACTTTATATCTTATCTTGCAAACTTACACGATAGTAACTGAAAAGACGGCGTGGACGGACCTACCTAAGATAGAGTCGAGTGCGACTTACTTGACGGTGACGTAGTAGTTCATGCCGTAGTTGGTGCCCCATTTTTGACTGGAAGAGTTAAACCATGGGATACTGCCCGTATCACATAAAGCGTCAATCTCGGCATCGCGGCGCGGCTGGCCTTCGAGCCGAGCCATAAGGTACGTCACAGGCTGGCTGTTTTTCGTACAAGTGGCCTTCATGTAAGCGGTGGTGGGCGAAGACGGTGAGGTGCCGCATTTGCCTCCCGAATCAGACCGGCATCCCGACGGGTCGACGAATTGGTCCTCCGACTTTAAAACGCCCGCCTCCTGCATGCATTTAGGAATCGACTTGGGGTACCACCCGCCACTGTTGTCGTAGTTAAGGTTAAGCCAGCCGCTGCCGTCACCAAACAGCCCGCAGCCGCTACCCGTGCCAACATAATTATTCTTTTTTAAGGCATATGCACTGAGGGCCGCAGCCAGTTGCTGCAGATCGCTCTTGCGAGCGTTGTCACGGGTGGTCGTAAGATAGTTTGGGTAAGCAACCAACACGATAGCAGCCAGAATCACGATGACCGCGACGACGGTCATAAGCTCCACGACGGTAAATCCCGCCGTTTTCTTTTTGTAACCAGCCACTGTCATCATATATGCGCTACCAGCCTTTCAGGGCAACTATAGCATAAGCGTTACTTGTCCAGCAAATACTGTTTGAGCAGCAGCGCCTTGGATTGGCCGACCGCCGCCTCGAGCTGCTCGGGCGTGGCATTTTGCACCCCGCGCAGGCTGCCGAACGTGCGAATAAGCTTGCGGCGCGTAGCCGGACCTATACCCGGGATATCCTCGATAGAGCTGGCGGTTTGCTTGGCACGCTTGAGCACCGTGTGGTAACTGACAGCAAAACGGTGCGACTCGTCGCGGATACGCTGGAACAGCTTGGTAACGTCGTTGTACGCCGAGTGAACAGGCGCGCCGCGAAGGTTCTTAGAGTGCGAGCCGGCGTTCACCTGGCCGGCGTGCAGGTTGACGCTATAGTATTCACCCGAACGCATGACGGACACGCCCGGCATCGGCTCTTCCATCAGCTCGACAAGCTTGGCGTCGCTGATATTGGAGCGGACCCTATGAATAATGACTTCTTCTTCGCGCTTGGCAATACTGATAATTGGGATTTTGAGGCCGCGCTCTTCCTGTGCCTTGATGGCAGCGTCAAGCTGGCCTTTGCCGCCGTCTATCAGCAATAGGTCGGGCGTTCCCCACGCTTTGAGGTTTTTTTCGCTCAGGCGCCGAAGCAGGGTTTCGTACATATTGTAGTAGTCGTCGTTTTGCTGCAGTTTGGCCTTGAACTTGCGGTAGTTGGCACGGTCGCTCACGCCGTTAGTAAACACAACCATGCTCGCGACCACGTTTGTGCCGCTCATATGCGAAATGTCATAGCCCTCGATACGCGCGGGGATTTTTTGTAGACTCAGCAGCTCGCGCAGGTCGCTCAGTGCGCGGTCTTTACTGATATTCAAAAATTCTTTGTCGCCAAACATGATGCGCCGCTGCAGCTCGCTAAGGTCGCGCAGTTTGTTACGGAGGCTCGCCGCCGTTTCAAAGTCGTGGAGTTTTGCCGCGGTGCGCATCTCACGCTCAAGTTCACGGGCCAAGGCTTTTCGGCCGCCCTCCATGTAGCGCACCAGCTTGCGAAGCGTCGCCTTGTACTCCTCGCTGGTCGTGCCCGGGCGCGGGTCGAGGCCAATATGCGCGTCGAGGCTTGGCCGTTCCCCCGGCTTTGGCGCCTTGGTATAATACGGAAAAATCTTGCGGAGGTAACGCAGCGCCTTTTTGACTGCGAAGCCGTTATAGTACGGGCCATAATAGTCGGCACCATCGTCGGCAGGATTGCGCGTAAAGCCAACGGTCGGCCACTCGCTTTTCATGTCGATCCGCACGAACATCTGCGACTTGTCGTCACGCAGCAGTATGTTGTAGCGCGGCATGTAGCGCTTGACCATCTCGCTCTCTAAAAACAGCGCGTCGATCTCGCTCTCGGTCTCGATCCATTCGGTATCGTGGATTTCAGCCACCAGCGCGCGGGTCTTGATATCCATGTCGCGTTGGGATTGAAAATACTGTCGCACGCGGTTTTTAAGTACCGCCGCCTTGCCCACATAAATAATCTCGCCAGTCACCGACTTATGAAAATACACCCCGGGGCTGCGAGGCAATGTTTTTAGCTTGTTTTCTAACGCGGTATTCACTGTATATATTATAACCTGTTGCTATACTTAGGGTATGACTGATAAGAAAACCGAAGAATTCACTGTTAACGGCGAGGAGCTGCTCGCAAAGGTAAAGTCGCTCATTAACGAGGGCAATATCCGCCGCATTATCATTAAGGCTGAGGACGGCAAAACGCTCGTGGAGCTGCCACTCACGATTGGCGTCGTTGGCGCGATTCTTGCTCCTATGCTGGCTGCTGTCGGCGCCATTGCCGCGCTCGTTACCAAGTGTACGATCGTGGTTGAGCGCCGCGACTAGTCGCTTTCACGCAGCTCGGCAATGATTTTCTCGACACGGTCGCTCATTTTGTTATGGATGTCGACCAAAAGCTGGAGCTCTTCGGGCGTGCACTCCTCGGCGATTTCGTGAAAGGCCTGGCTCATGGGCCTGTATAGTTCGCGGACTTTCTTTTTCTTTTCTTCGTTTTCGACCGGCTCGAGCAGTACACGGCGGCGGTCTTCGGGGTCTCGTACGCGGCGGACCAGTCCTGCCCGCTCCAGGCGGTCGACGATTCCGGTAATCGCGCCGGTCGTCAGGCCGCAGCAATTCGCTAAATGCCCCGCGCTGATCGGTTGATTATGACTAATGACGTCCATCGACTCGAATTCGGTGGCGCTGATGCCGATCTTGTTGGCAACGGCATTGGTATGTAGCACGGTAAGCGTACCCGAGCGCTGCATGGACTGGCTGAGTTCTTCGATGAGTTCTTCCTTGGATTTCATGGTTGACTCGACTTTCGATTTATCTTACAATCTAAGATAATTATAAACTAAACTATTTATATTATAGGTAGGAAAACGCAATATGTCAACCGAGCACCCAAAGCATTCGGCGCAACATCACGCGAGCAAATTCACCCACCGGCAACGTACGATAGCGCTTGTTATCGTCGCGCTCGCCTTCGTGATGGACTTGCTCGACAGCACCATCGTCAATATCGCCATCCCGTCGATCCAAAGCAACCTTAACGCAAGCTACGCCGCTATCCAGTGGTTGATTGCCGGCTACTCGCTGTCGTTCGCCGTGCTGCTGATTACCGGCGGCCGTATGGGCGACGTATTTGGCTACAAAAAGCTGTTCATGATCGGCGTGGGCGGCTTTACGCTCGCCTCACTCATTAGCGGTCTGGCCTGGAACACCGAAGTACTCGTTGCCGCCCGGCTGCTGCAAGGCAGCATGGCCGCACTCATGGTGCCACAGGTCATGTCGCTCATGCAGGTTATGTTCAAACCGCACGAGCGCGGTGGGGTTATGGGGCTCTTTGGTGCGCTGGCCGGTATTGCTGCCTCGCTCGGCCCGGTCATTGGCGGCCTTTTGATCCACGCCAATATTGCCGGCCTCGACTGGCGTCCGATCTTCCTGATCAACATTCCAGTGGGTATCTTCGCCCTGATCGCCGCTTACAAATACCTACCAGAAGGCAAGTCACCACACCCGCTCAAGCTCGACCTTTGGGGGACGTTCATCGTGGTGCTCGCACTTTTCCTGCTCGTTTTCCCGCTTATCCAAGGCCGTGAACTCGGCTGGCCTGTATGGACCTTCTACATGATGGCCGCAGCGTTGCCTGTGTTCCTGCTGTTTGGTTGGTGGCAAAAAAAGAAAGAGCAAAAAGACCACTCACCACTCGTCACGCCATCACTCCTCAAGGTTAAAACATTCGTCACCGGGCTTATCGTCAACCTGGTATTCCAAGGTGCGATGATCGGCTTTTTCCTGCCGTTCACATTGCT
>DASTSD010000038.1:0-3339 GCA_035760845.1 Saccharimonadales bacterium (SeqCode)
CAAGCCGTAATACGCCTCAAAAATCCGCTCAAATATAAGAAGCTTCTCTTCGTCCGTATGTGTCTTGTCTTGATATAGCGATGCCTGGCCTAATTCAGGAAGCGCAATACCAAAATTCCTCACGACGTGATGAGGGGTTCCACTCGTAAAAATAGCCAGCCTTATGCCAAGACGACCCAGACGCGACAGAAAACGGTCAAGCCCTTCATACGCCTTGATAAATTCCGGAGCTAACGCGTCCTGAACGGGATTAAGCATATCGTGCAGGGCATCGAAATCCATTCCTTCCAGGTGATGCGGCTGCGCATGATAGAGCAACCTGACAGTCCTCTCCAATGTATCGCGCGCACTGCCGCCGACCGTTTGGTTAAGCAGCGCTTCGTACGTCGGATAATCGGGCAACTCATGACTTGCGATTCCATGACGGGTCAGATACGCCTTGGCTGTCTCGTACTGGCCGTGACGTATCAAATCAACGGTATCGACGAGCGTCCCGTCGGCGTCGGATAGCACGGCACGCGGATATTCCATCCGGATCCTTTCGATAACAATAAAAATTACATGGTCGGGGTGAGAGGATTTGAACCTCCGACCTCACCGTCCCGAACGGTGCGCGCTACCGAGCTGCGCCACACCCCGCCATTACTTTAACTATACACCCTTGAGGGCGCGTATGTCAGCAATGATTTGCTCGCCGTGGCCGAGCGGCGTCACACGGCCATATACCTTCACCACCCGGCCGTCCGGGTTGATGATGAATGTCTTTCGCAGCACGCCTTCCTTACCGAACATCTTCTTGCCCCACGCGCCGTAGGCATCCATGACTACGTGGTCGGGATCGCTAAGCAGCGTGAAGTTAAGCGTGTGGTTTGCCTTGAATTTTTCGTGGCTGCTGGCGTCGTCGCGGCTGATACCAACGATCTCGGCACCAAGCGCCGCTATGTCATCGCGGGCATCACGCAAGCTACAAGCTTCGGTCGTGCAGCCCGGCGTTTCGTCTTTCGGGTAAAAATACAGCACCAGCCACTTACCGCGGTAGTCTGTCAGCGAGCGTTCGCCGCCCTCGCTGTCTTTTAGCGTAAATTCCGGTGCTTCGTAAGGAGTGGGTCTATTTGGCATGTTTTTATTATACCGCTCATTCCGTCTCGAACGTATCGACGCTGAGCGTGCCGTAGGTCTCGTGTTTTATCTCGCTGAGGTTGTGCGGCATGGTTAGGCGCGGCTTGCCATAGTATACGTAGTACAGCTTTGTGCTATTTGCGAGCTCCGTTTCGGGTTGAGCGATACGCAGCGGGCTTTCGGACAACGCTGCATAGCCACCTTTCAACTTGTCCTTGTTGCTGTAAAAACGCACTTCGCACGACGGCAAGTAGTACGAAAGTTCGATAGCAACGTAGGGATCGGCCGCCAAAATCGTCGAGCTATGATCGCAGGGCATTAGCGCCGCGACTGCTTCTTTGACCGCCGGCTTTTGCAACTGCTGGTAGTTGGTATTCCCTACTTTGGCAAGCTGAGCCACGCCAAGCAGCAGCACGACATACATCACTACCGTGGCAAGGCCTGCGAGCGACGAAAGCTTACGCGCCGAATACGCTACGGCCACGCCTACTAGCAGTAGCCCGCCCATAACGAACAGCGACGCGTAGCGCTCTACGTACATCGGCTGAATAAGCGAGACAAGCGCGATCAGCACCACCGGCACAAGCACATAACACGCCAGTAGCCACAAATAATCACGTTCTTTTTTAGAGGCTTTTTTAAACGCTCTCACAATGAACGCGCATAGCGTAATAGCAATGACAGCCAGCAGAATCGTCCCGTACCCGCCTAGCTGCCACGCTGGCTGATACAAAAACGCAAAAGAGCCGATACCAACAAGACTCTCTACCGTCATCGGCTGCGCGGTGGTTGTTTGCGCGCTGTCACCCAGCCGTGAAATGAGCGCCGGCACCCATGGCAAAAACAATACCACCGCGCCAACGACCGCTACGAACCACGGTGTCTTAACGACGCGCTGCTTTTCGCGGTACGCCCGCCATGTTAACCACACCAAGTGTACGGCTAGCAGTAGCGCCATAAAGTAATGAGTGTAAATACCAAGTGCAAGCAGCAACGCGTAAATAACGTAGAGTTTCCACTGGCGGTTTTTCGCCTTGGTTTCGAGCGCCGCAACAAGCGCGTAGGTCGCCGCAATGCCAATCAGCATTGCCAGTGAGTACATCCGAATCTCAAACCCGTACCGGAGCAGCAGCGGCGAAAGCGCCACGAACGGCAGCGTCATCAGCGCTGCACGCACGCCGAACATCCGCCGCACCAGCAGCCCGCCTAAAATCACCGCGCCGCCAAGCGCCACGACACTAAAGCTCCGCAGCGCCAGCTCGCTCCAACCGAATATCCCCGCCCAGGTTTTTAGTAGCAAGTAGTAGAGCGGCGGGTGCGCATCGACAGAGGTCAAATGCATCAGGCTGAGCGACGGCTGCTTGGCGAGTAGCACCGTATTCGCCTCGTCGAACCACACACTTTGCTGCAGGCCGATCATCAGGCTGATCGTCACCGCCCCAAGCGCAGCCACCATCAACGTCGGCACGAAATACCGTTCCAAAAACCGTGACCGAAAACGATCTACCATCGTTTGTATCATAGTAGTATCGTACCGTCTTTGGACCAAAAAAGCCACCTTGGCAAAACCTCTGGAAATTTATATTGGTTTACGGTATAATCTCCTAAGGTAACACCTATCGGGGTGTGGCGCAGTTGGCTAGCGCGCGCGGTTTGGGACCGTGAGGTCGAAGGTTCGAGTCCTTTCACCCCGACCATGAAATTATCACGTGTAGCATGCTTTTGCATGCTACATTTCGTTTTATTGCATAAACATAAATAGTATGTTAAAGTATTATTTATGATAGTTGTCAACCAAAACTTGAATCATCAAGTCCTCGCGCTGCGAGGTGGTGTTGACCCTGCTTCTTCGAACTTCTTTTTCTTTGGTTTCTTTGCTGCCTAGCAGCAATATTTTTCTACATACCACTACCATAATCAAAGTAAATCCACAAAGAAGGATCACATTATGAAAATGTACATCAAGCCTATCAACAAAGAGGCTCTCGATAATTATCTGTCTATTCCCGATCTTACAGAATCCTCAAAGCCGCACGCCATACGAATGGTTTACGAAAAGGTCGAAAAATACATGCGCTCGACTCATCCGCACAGTGACGTGCAAGTTCACCGTAAACACCCAATCGTTACCGTCAAGGACAACTACGATAATCTATTAATCGCAAAAGACAATATTAGCCGCTCATCGACGTACACTCATTACGTTGATAAAACGCACAT
>DASTSD010000039.1:0-7661 GCA_035760845.1 Saccharimonadales bacterium (SeqCode)
ACCGTTCGGAAGCACATCGATGCGTCCTGCTACGTTGGGGCTGGTGGCTGCTTGGAACACGAGCCTGCCTTGTGGTCGGTAACCTGGAGGGAGATTGGCGATAACAGTACCGTTTGTGGTCGTACCGCTCTTTATAAGGCCTTTGAGGAAAACGCGGCCGCTGCTGGTTTTAGTGAACTGGGGCGAATTGTAGGACGCGCTGTAGGTAACCCAGCCGTTTTGCAGCGAAAGGTCCGTCCACAAGTCGAGCGTGGCGGCATCGGTGGTGTAGGTGGAGGTGTAGGTGCCGTTGGTGGCGGCGACCTTGAATGATACGGTATCACCTCGATCAGCATCGATGGTGTAGCTGGTGGTGGCCCCGCTGAGCGTAGTGCTTGTCCATGCACCGCCGTTGATATTGTACGAAATAAGGTAATTAGAGGCAGAAGGAATGCCGGCCCAGCTAAATCGCACTTGGTCGGGGAGGGGGTTGTCGTGCGAGACTACCGGGGCAGTAAGCGGTGACGCGTCAGTATTGACGTTATTGAGTTTGGCAACGCGGAGGGTCGAACTGGTCGTAAAGGCATTGCCCGCGGTGGTTTTGCCGCCGGTGATGGTGACGCTGATCGCCGAAGCGGACTCCGCCCCCGAGGCGCCGAGGTCGGTCGTGCTGTTCGGATCGGCAAAATACTGGACGTTCAGCGACGTGATGTTGTCCATGACGCGTTCGTCCTCGGTTTGGCACTGCGACGAAGTGTAGCCTGGACTGCAGGAGTTTTGCTGCCAGGGATAATAGTCGGAGCTGTAAGTACAGATAGTGTTGGCATCCGGGTTGCTGGTATTGAGGTTCCAGCTTGGGACGTAGGTGCGACGCCAGAGCGAGCCGTCTTTTATGAAGTAGATGATACGGATAGAAAAGACACGGTTGTTCGACTCCTCGTCACCACAAGGGTTGGGCTGGTTGTCGTAATACATGAGCCAGCGGTCAGAGGTACGGGGGTTGCTGTCGGTGGCGAGTGCGTTCAAAATAAGCGTGTTCGAGGTATTGGTAAATGCCGCGGTTCCGGTAAAGTTATTGTTACTTCCCTGGGGCGAAGGCAGAGCGCCCGTGGTCGTGAGGAATTTGGCGCTGAGGCGGACGTCTTCTTCGATACGGTTGAGCGCGTTCTGGGCGTCATATGACATGGCCGCTTGGTCACGTGTAAGCAGTACCTTGCCAACGACCGATATCATCAGCGCGATAAAGCCGCTGATAGCGATAATGACGATCGGCGCAATAATAAGCAGCTCGATCAGCGTGAAGCCCGTGTGCTTTTTGTGGTGCTTAGTCGTTGACGAAAAGGACATGAACAACGCTCTCCTGTGGGTTACCGTACGTGACGGTAGCGGTTACTTTTGTAAGGCCGATCGAGGTTCCATACGGGCAGGTAATGCTGACAGAAATAGAAGCGTTCGGAAGGCCACTGTCGGAAGGGATCGATGGCGTCGGGCTGGGCGTGACGGCCGTGCAGGGGTTGGTAGCCTGCGGGCTGTAACGGCGCAGGTTGTCGTAAGCGATGTTGCTGGCCTTGGCCTTTTGGCGGGCGCTTTCACCGTTTTGGGTAACGACAGAAAACAGCTGGTAGCCGGTACCGATAAACGCCGCCGCAATAAACAGCGTGATCAAAAGCTCGACGGCAGAGAAACCGGATTGTTTGGCGGTTCGTCTCATTGGTGTTTGCTCTTTATGGTTTGCGTTCCGGCGGTGTCCTCGAGGGCATAGTACAGAATGAACTTGCGGCATTCGTACGGCGCGCCTTCGTCGTTGGTGTTACAAAGGGTGCCGTCGGAGCGGAGCGGTTGGTAAATGTACGTGTTGATGGTGGGCGTTTGCGCCGAGGCGGAAGTCGCGACCTGGAAGCTCATGGTACTGCTGTCGGCAACGTCGGGCGCGCGCAGGGCCTTTGGGTCGAGGTCGGTCAGGACGGCTTTGACCTCGGTTTCGGTATCGACGGATATAGTCGAGGGATAGGCGCCTGCGTCGCCCGCATCGATAGCGGCCTCGTAGTAGTTTTCGAGCTGCTGGGCGATGATGGTAGCATCGGTCTTGCGTTCTTCGTCACGGGCGCTCGCCTCGTTTGAGCGCAGGCTGACTACCGCCAAAACAAGCAGAATAGTCATGACGGTCATGGTGATAAGAAGTTCCACGAGCGTGAAGCCGGCGCGATGTTTCATATCTTATAGCATAAGAGGTTTGGCGCCGCGGTGCAAGCACTATATTTCGAGCGGTTCTTGCTCTATGAGGATGCGGAATTTATCGCGTACAGCGCCCATAATTTCGTCGCGGGCGGCAGCGAGGTCGGCGTAGCTGGTGGCAGAGTCGTTTATAAGTACCAGGGCGTTTTTGTCGTGGACGCGCATGCCGTGAAGGACTTTGCCCTTGTAGCCCGCCTGCTCGATCAGCCAGCCGGTCGGCACCTTAAAGCGGCCGTCGGGCATGTCGTAAGTAGGGATGTCGGGGTATTCCTTTTTAAGATCGGTAAGCTGCCAATCCTCGACGATAGCGTTCTTGAAGAACGAGCCGGTGTTTGGCGTGATCTCTGGGTCGGGAAGCTTGTTCTTGCGGATTTCGACGACGGCATCACGGATGATTTGCGGCGTGTAGAGCGTGATGTTGTGCTCGTCGAAGTAGTTTTGCACGGCGGCATAAAACGGTGGCTGAGGGGCGACTTTAGAGAGCTGGATGGTAATGCTCAAAATAACGTAGCGGCCGGCCTCGGTGCTGCGGAAGATGCTGTTGCGGTACGAAAAGCCGCAATCCATGCTTTCGAGCATGATAAATTGGTCGGTTTGCCGGTCGTAGGCTTCGAGTGACACCAGGGTGTCGGCGATTTCCTGACCGTAAGCGCCGACGTTTTGCACCGGAGCGGCACCAGCAGTACCGGGAATGGCCGACATGGCTTCGATACCGCTGAGGCTCATGTCGACGGTGCGCTTGACAACGCTGTCCCAGTTTTCGCCGGCGCCAACTTTAAGTGTGGTCGTGCCCGGTTCGTCGGCAATTACCTCAAAACCGGGGATGCGGTTGCGGACGACAATACCGTTATAGCCGTCGTCGCGCACGATGACGTTGCTGCCCCCGCCAAGGATGAACACCGGCAGGTTTTGCGCGCTGGCGTTGCGGCAAACTTCTTGCACTTCTTCGGGCGTGCGGACTTCGGTCATGAAGCGCGCGTTACCGCCAAGTTTCATTGTGGTGTAGTTCTTGAGGGGGATATTGGTATGAATGTCCATTTGGTTATGATTATACGCTAGTCGGCCACGTTAATGACGACTTTTCCGCGGTGGTGCCCGCGGCGCATGTATTCAAGGGCTTCGGCGGCCTGTTCAAGCGGGAAGGTCCTGTCGATGGCAGGCTTCAGGATCCCTTGGTCGACGAGCTCCGCGACCTTTTGCAGGCGCTCGGTGGTAACGCGGGTTTGCTGGGCGCTGGCAGTAACGCCGTGTTCGCGTGCGAGCTCGTCATTCGGCATGGCTGCCATGGACACCAGCTGGCCGCCGGATTTTAGGATACCGTATGATTTTTCGGTTGCATCGCCGCCGGCAGTGTCGAAGACGGCGTCATAACCGCTAATGATTTCCTCGAATTTTTGCGAAGTGTAGTCGATCGCCTCGTCGGCGCCCATTTGCCGTACGAACTCCAGGTCGTCGGTGGCAGCCGTGGTAGCGACATACGCGCCGAGGTGCTTTGCCAACTGAATAGCAAAACTACCGATACCGCCCGCGCCGCCGTGGATCAGTATTTTTTGACCCGGCTGGAGATTGAGGGTTTCGACAAGCGCTTGGTAAGTGCTGACGGCAGTGAGGGGAAGCGCGGCTGTCTGCTCGGCATTGGTGGTTTGTGGCTTTTGCGCCAGGTTGCCGGCCGGTATAAGGCTATATTCGGCAAAAGAGCCATGGCCGCTAAAGGGGTTGGTCTGGCCGTAGACCTCCTGCCCGACGGTAAAAGCTTCGACGCCTTCGCCGATCGCTTCTACCGTTCCCGCTAGGTCGCCGCCAAGCGTTGCTGGAAAGTTGACCGGTGCCATCTGCTGCATCATGCCTTCGCGGATTTTCCAGTCGATCGCGTTAATACTGGCGGCGGTCACCTTTACAAGCACGTGTCCGGGCGTTACCTCAGGGACTGGCGCCTCGGCGGTGAATTGGACGGCGTCTTGGCCTCCGTAGTGGGTAAGTTGAGCTGCGCGCATAAGATTTCCTCCTTTAACTATACATAATATAGTATCACACGAAAGGCGCCTTGATGTATACTAATGATGATATGCGCCCGTAGCTCAGCTGCAACGGCGGAGCCGATAGTTTTTAGTAAGCGTTCGCTCTATCCCGCTGTAAAGTTTAGCTGCGTGTGTGTGATATGTACGCGCCCGTAGCTCAGCTGGATAGAGCGTTGGTTTCCGGTACCAAAGGCCGGGGGTTCGAATCCCTTCGGGCGTACCATTTTTGTTTTTTAATTGATTGTTGGAGTAATAATGTCTCAACCTGCTGTATTTGTTGTTGGTGCCGGCGGCATGGTCGGCGCTACGGTGGCCCATGTCCTGGCGGTAAAGGAAACGGTTCGTGATATCGTACTGATCGATGTTGCCGAGGAGCTCGTGGGCGGGCAGGCGATGGATATCAGCCACGCCACGGGCTACACTGACGGCGTCCGTGTGCGGACGGGTGATTACGCAGAGATTAAGGAAGATGACATCATCGTCATTACCTGCGGCGTCGCCCAAAAGCCGGGCCAGTCGCGGCTGGAACTACTCGAGGTAAACGCGGCGATTATCCGTGATGTCGTGAGCAAAGTGATGGCCCAGGGTAAACCGGTATTTATATTGATGGTAGCCAACCCCGTCGACGTCCTGACACATGTTGCCTTGCAGACATCCGGGCTGCCCAAAGAGCGCGTCTTTGGAACGGGAACAGTGCTGGATACGGCGCGGCTGCGGGTAGCGATTGCGGGTGAGCTGGGCGTTTCGCAGCAGGCTATCGAGGCGTACGTGCTTGGCGAGCATGGCGATTCGTCTTTTCCGGCATTGTCTCACGCCACGGTTGGTGGCATTCCCATCGAGCGTTTTTCTGGTTTTTCCGAGGGCAAGGCCTATGCGTTAGGCCAAGACATCCGCGATAGCGCCTACAAAATCATCGAAGCTAAAAAATCCACCTACCACGGTATTGGCCAGGCGGTGGCAAAGATTGTCGAGGCAATGACGCGTGACGCGGCTAATATTTACCCGGTCTGTTCGCTTTTAGAGGGCGAATATGGGCTTGACGGTGTCGTGCTGGGCGTTCCTTCGCTCGTAAGCCGCAGGGGGGTGCGAATTTTGGACGGTTATCCGCTAAGCAGCGAAGAAACCAAGCATTTGTACGCCTCGGCGGCTATCGTAAAAGAAGCTATTGCTGCCACAAAAACGCGCGAAAACTAAGCGCGCGGCTTTAGATCGCCGTGAGCGCCGACGTGCTGGATGACCGAGGCGGTGCCCCGGGCAACATCGCGCAGGATATCGTGGCGGTGCTTTTTAAGCAGCAGCCCCTCGAGCGTGACGGCGTGGGCTCGGTCGCCTGCGCCAAGCGTATCTACGACCATGTGGTCGGGCAGCTTGAAGGCAGGCTCACGAATAACTTCGCCGCCGTTTACTAAAAGCAGGCCGTTTTTGCCAAGCGTGCAGAGCACATTTTTAGCGTAACGATTAGCCTCTTTTGCAAGCTCAAAGGGATCGGCGTCGTGGCTGGCACCGAGCAGCTGGATGAGTTCTTCATCGTTAAGGGCGAGCAGGTCGGGCTGGTGTTCGAGCATGAGGGCGCGCAGGGCCTCGGGATCGTTAAACTCCGAGCTGCCGGGGTTGTACGATACGAACGCGTCTTCGGGCGCCTGGGCGAACACGCGGTCGGTGAGATCGATACTTTTGAGCGAGGCGGCAATAACGACATCGGCCTCAGTGGTAGCGCGGCTGATTTGCCGATTGCTAACGTAGGTGTCGAGCGGTGTGCGTGGCCGGCCTTTGACCATGCGGTCGCCACCGACTTCCTTGCGCTCGACAATACTGACGCTAGGGAGATAGTCGGGCGAGACGTTGGTGTCTTGGTGGATACCAAAACGCTGCAGTTCGCCGCGGATCGCATCGCTCGCGCCGTCGTGGCCAAGCGCGCTGACGAACCGAACGTTCGAGGCGAGCGCGTCGCTGCAGGCGAGGCGGACAAGTGTGTTGAGGACATTGCCGCCGACATGTGTTTCGCAGCCTGCCTCGGCGAGCGCCTGAAGAAGCCGGTCTTCATGATCGGTCCAGACGGACTTTTTGGCGCCTGGTACATGGTCGTCGTCAACTTCGCCTACGGGGCGAAAGTAGTCGTGCGCGCCAGCACCAAACCCGGCAATTTCAATCCTCCTAGGCATCATGCTCCTCGTTATGTTCCAACGGAGCATTATACACCTATTATGTATCTGTTGCAACGGGGGTAGAGAAGGCATGTGTTTACTCGCCATAAGCATTTTGTTACGCTAGTAAGTAACAAAGTAAAAATAGGTCGACGTATAAATGGCTAGGTTGCCGCAACCAGGAGGAGACGAAGATACATGGGGGTCGGTTCTCAACGACTTTCTTGAGGTATCTCATAATCCGGACGGCACGCTAAAAAACGGTACGGTAACGGCGGCAGATGTCGGCCTGGGTAGCGTAGATAACACAAGCGACGTAGACAAGCCCGTCTCGACGGCGCAGCAAGCAGCGCTCGACGCCCGACTGGTTTGGGTAGATGTGGTCGATCAAAACACGGCTCGTCCGGCGGGTGCGACGCGTGTTATTTGGATTGGCGGTACGGTCCAGCCGGTCAATATGGCCACGGGCGATATTTGGCTGAAAGAGGTGTAAATGGCGATCGTCTTTAACGGCATCAACCAGGGCGTTAACTGCGGTCTGTCGGCTCCTATTCTTAGTAGTGCAGGCTCGATCTTTACGTACATGGAGATTGTGCCGTCGCGTTCGGTCGACGAAACGTACCTCGGGCTGAACATGCGTTCGGATTCGATGCGTACGGTAGAGATTGTTGGTATTGCCGGGGGCGCTACTTTTCAGGTGTTGGTAGATTCCGGTGATGGCGTGTTGTCGTCCCAAGCGACCAACCCCACGAAAGACGGCGTGCTGCACCGGTTATTCATTGCCTGGTCGCAGGAGTCGGGGCGGCGGTTTAGTTATCTGGACGGTACGTTAGTGAGCGAAGCATTCTTTTCTATCCCAACCCCAAAAGTGGTGCCTGGCGGAGAGACAACCCTTGGTTATCGCACCTGGGCGGGCGACCAGCGCTGGTTTCAGGGGCAAATGGCAAACGTTGCCGTGTGGACGGGGCCGAACTTTGGCAATCAGGCGGCCGAAAACGCGGTAGGTGCAGCGCTGACCACGGGCACGGCTACGGTGGGTGATATTGGGGGTTTTGCGGCGTATTGGCCGCTTGACTATGATGCGCGCGATTTGGGGCCGAACAACCTCGACGGAACACTTGTCGGCGCTCCGACATTTACCGAGACCGTACCTCGGTGGTACAAGGCTGACGGCACGCCGATGCGGCCGTACCTTAAAACGAGTGGCGGTATCGTTCCGCTCGAATAGATTATCCCGAGGAAAATCTGGTATAATAAGCAAAGTTACGCACCCGTAGCTCAGTGG
>DASTSD010000040.1:0-8535 GCA_035760845.1 Saccharimonadales bacterium (SeqCode)
GTGAGGTCGGCGCTGGTGAACGGAAAGCTGGTGCTAATGGCACCGGTGTTCATGTTGCGGCGGATCTGCAGCTGGTCGGACATCTGCGGGATAGTACTGTTCAGTCCCTGCTCTTGCTGGCTGGAAGCTACCTTACTGAAGATAAGTTGTTGGCCAAAGAGCGTCTCGATCTTGTGTTGGACGAAGCTCAGTTCGTCCATACTGTCGGCGTAAAGCGTAACGTATAGGCCATAGCGGAAGAACCGCTCGGCACCCACCTGCAGTTGGTCGCGGAGTTCCTCGGCGTCCTGCAAGGCTGCTTCGAGGCCCGGGTCGCGGGTGCGGCCCTTTTCGCTGTTGATCGACATCGTCGCCTCGAGCTGAGTCACTTTTTTGCGCAGGTTGTTCAGGACCACTTGGCTTTCGACCGGGTAAATAAACATGCTGATATCAAGCACTTCGTCGATGTTGATGAGCGAGCTCAGCCAGCCGGTGTAAATCTGGCGCGGGTAGCCGTAAATATATATAGTGCGGCCGTATTTGGTGCCCAGGCGGAAGTGGCTGGCGTGGATTTCGAGGCTGCTTGGGGCGATCAGGTCACGTAGCGTCGTCATTCCCTTGAGGAATGCCTGTTCTACCTCGGCTTGTTCGCGGGCGCGCTGTTGGGCGGCAATATCAATCGGATCGAGCTTTTTCTTGGCCATGCTTACATTCCCCCCTCTTGCAGGTGTGGCCGTGGTGCTTCGCCCTGGCCTTTTTGCACGTAGGTGCTGGTAACGTCCTCGAAGTCACCGAGTGGCTCGCGGACGGCTGTGTCGGGGTTGTACATGTTGTAGTACAGCTCGCCGAGCTCCTTGGTGTTCAGTTGGACGCTCTTGACGCCGATTTGGAACAACCCGCTCGTGACGGAGTCGACACGGTTCTTGATTTCGTCTTTCGCCTTGTCATAGGTAACCTTGTCGATCTTGGTAGCAGTCACTTGTGGCTTGGCGAACAGCTTGCCAAAAATACCTTTGCTTTCCTTGATGACGTTGTTAAGGTCGCCCGCTGGGAAATAAGGAATCACCACAAAGAAGCTCTTGTCCATGATGTTTGCCTCTTGGCTGAGGACGTCGATGAAGTTGATATAGTCGTCCATCAGGACATTGAGTAGCATGTTGTCCTGCGAGCGGCGGATGGTTGTTAGGCGGTCGATGTACGGGCCGATATCGACACGCTGCGAGCGAATAAAGATTTGGATCGGAAAGTAGAGTGCGTTCAGGAAGTTCTGGTAACTATACTCAACACCCTCGCGTTCGCGCGAGCTCATAAGGTCGAAGTTAATAGATTTGCTGGCAATGACAGCACGGAAACTACCGTCGCTCATAATCACCATGCTGTCGCGGATCTCAGAAATCAGCAGGCTATTTTGCGTGGTGTTTTGCTGTGGAGGTTTTGGCGCGGCTTGCGCGGCTGCGGCACTTCCCTGCGGTGCGGTAGGTTGTGCCGGTGGCTGCGGCGGCATGGCGGAATAGCCGGTAGCCGGCTGCCCGGGCATCATTGGCGCATTTTGAGGTTGTTGATTATTAGGCGGCACTTCCCACTTCCCTTGCCCCAGATTACTAACGATTAGCGCAGCGAGATAACCACCTCTTCTTCAGGAAGCTGCTCTTCCTTTTGGTGAATGCGGTTCGCCTCGTGTGCAATAGTCTCGATAGATAAATCGGTATTGTTTGCAAGATTTATTATATCAGGCGACACAGGTTTTTCGCTAGTAGCTGGTTGCGGAATATCGGCAGCCGGTGCGGCTTGTGGTTCGGGCGCTGGAGTGGTTGGAACGGCTGGCGCAGATGCCTGCGGTGCTGGTTGTGGAGGTGTGATTGGTTGCGAGCCGAGCGGATTAACAACCGATTGGTGAATAGAGGTCGGATATGGATTGTATGTAAGGTGTGGCTCCTCGGCGGCCGGCGGAGCGAGTTCGGCGTACGGGTTGTAGACGGGTGGCACTGGAGTCTGCGGCGGAGCGGCCGGCTGGGGTTGTGGCTGCTGATGCATACGCTGGACCACCTCTTGACGGCGCCGTTGGTCGGACTGGCTGATCATTGAATCAAAACTTTGTGCAACACCACTGTTCGCGTCCAAAACGTCTTCTTGTTGCTGGGCCTCGTAATAGGCGTCGTTTTGCATGGCGCTGTTGGTCGTATCGACGCCGCGGACCGCCCAACCTTCGGTATCGACGATATTCGCCAAGTACGACAAGCGCTGTTGCGCTTCAGCCTCTGACAGGTCTTTGGAGCGCTTGATCTCAACTACCTTTGGCGCGGTAATCTCTACGAGCGATTGGATGCCATCCGGCTGCCACAAACGCTTGCGCGGCTTAAGGTAAAACGACACCACGGCCGCGAGGTAAATTTCCATCGGCTGGTCTTTTTTGAGCGGCAATGCCAGGGCTCCAAAAAAGAGAATGAGCGGTAGCGGCACGATGGCTAGCGGCAGGAGCAGTTGGCTTAGCCCCCAGGCGATGGCGATAGAGATGGCAACGATAATAAGGTAGATGAACTGACGGAAGCTAAACGGTCCGATCAGCTTGTCATCTGCCTCGACGTCCTGGGGTACTTTATAGACGGCCATATAGTTTTAAGTATACCATTTATTCTGGCGTGATCATGCTTATGATTAGTGATAAAACACCCTCCATTCCTGAAGGGTGTAAGACTATGGTCCGGGCGGTGGCGGAGGTGGCGGTGGCGTAAACCGCTGCCCTGCTTCGATCTTGTCGAGGCGTTCCTGTGAGCGAGTGTCTGGGTTCTTGATAGAAGGCGTGTTGCGGATCTCGGCAACGGCTGCTTTGAGCGCATCTTTCCTTCCGTCGTTGATGGCTGCGCCTGTTGAAGTCGTCGAGGTTGGTGTTCCTGCGACGTCGGCGATACGAGCGAGCGCGTCCTTGTCGGTCTTGGCGAGTGTTTCGGCCGAGTACTTACCTGAGTCGATAGAATCGGCTACTAGCTTATTAAGGTCTTCCTCGCTATTCACCTGACCCTTGGCGACGATGTCACCAGAGGCGCCGCCGTAATACTTGACCTTGCCGCTCAGGCTTGCCATGCCGTTAGCGACAGCCTGGCGTTGGTCGACACCCATTTGGCCCGACTTCGCAACGAGTTCGTCCGTCTTGCCGACATCACCAATCTGGAATTGGCGTTGGATGGCCGCTGTTTGCAGGGACGATCCTGCTGGCGCGACAAGTACCTGTTGTTTACCGTTCTCATCCGTCCATTCGTGCCTGCCGTTTAGGGCGAGGTTTTGAAGCGCGTCGATATCGCCTTCAAGGTTGGCGTTCTTGATGATGGCTTGGGCAGCGGTTACTTCGTCGGCCTGGAACTTCGCCTGGACGCTGATTGCCTGGGCTAATGCGCGTTCATCCGCTCCCTGCATACCGCCCTGGGAGAGTTTTTTGCGGAATCCCTCGTTGCTTGCCGCTAAGTCGGCAATCTCTGAAGCCTTGGTACGGTTAAGTTCAGACTTGCGACTGTTAAGAACTGCTTCGCGGCGGTTGCCCATACGTGCGGCGACTCCCCTGCCCGGCAGTGTGCGGAAGCCGTTAAGTGCTTTGAGTTGGCGGTATTCCTGGCGGTTTTTGCGGTAGCCTTCGGCACCCTTACGCATGCGGTCGAACGGACCCTTGTTCGGGTTGTTGATGGCTGCGCCGAACCTGTTAAGGACGCCGCCGGCGGATTTCATGACAATCGGTGTGATCGCGAGCGGAATAATAGAGATACCCGCGCCCATCAGTTTGATGGCGATGGCGTATTGGCCGCTTGCCGTTCCCATGACTATCTTGGAGGCAAGGGCTGAAGCGCCGAATATCAGCGCGATGATCGGGAACATTCCCAGTAGCGTCATTGAGAGTTTGCGCCACTGCTTGAACCAGTTTTCGGTGTTCGGCAGCAAGTAGGCTACGAATGCCAGCGGAGAAATGACAACAAGCAGGATGATAAGCGCCTGCCGCAGTGAAAGTACCAAGAATACTGTCACGATAGCAATCAGCGCGGCGAGTAGCATTGGCAGCAGCGCCGAAAGACCAATATATATAGCAGCGGCAGCCACCGCCGTTCCCGCCAATATGCCACCGGCGATTCCTTCCCAGCCATTTCCGCTGGCGCCAAAGTCACCGGCTTGAGGGAGATCTATTTGTGCCTTGAGGCTGTTGAATACGTCACCTATCGAGGTACCGAGGATGTTGGATACGTCGACGGCAGCCGCGCAAATCCAGAACGAAATATTCACCAGTATGGCGGCTATTATAATACGCGGCAACATGCGCTTTATGCCGTAGTTCGAGAGGCCGATGCCGGTCACCTGCGAGAATATGAATACGAGGAACGCAATAACAAACGCCACGTTGGCAAAGTTGCGCATGATCGCCCATGCGTCATATACGCCCTTGGTAGCGCCGGTTGTCAGTAGCGGCTGGACAGTCAAAAGGCTCGATACGAAGCCGTATGCGGCATCAACGATCTTTGCCAAGAAGTTGGTGACCGGGCAGACGATCCAGCCGATTCCCTGAATCGCACAAGAAGTCTTGTTGTTTTTTGCCGGCGAGGCGTTAGCGGTCGAGAGGTCGCCTTTCGTGACGGCGTCAACACATTTAGTTTTGTCGGCATCTGATACCTTGCCGTTTTCGGTGTGGTTGGCCAGGCATGTGTCGTAAGCGGTGACGCAGTCCGACTCGGTCGGTTTTTCATCTGTTTTTGTACATGCCTGAATAGCGGTACACTTGGTTTTGTCGCCGCGGTTTTGGTTATCGTTGTTACAATCAGCTTGCGCATAGCTGATAGGTCCCTTTTCTGGGTGGGCTATCGTCAGATCACGGTCGAAGTCGTTACCCTCAAGGACATCCTCGCAACCTTTAGTATCGAGTTTGGCTTTTTTGTTATCGGCTGAAATATTGGTGATACTGATAGTGATGTCACAGTCACCGTCGCTATCGACTGAAAAGTTGGGCTCTTTGAAGTCGAGCTTTCCGTTATCGGCGGCATTGACGTCGTTATAGCGGCCACCGCTGGCGCGGATGGTAGTTTGGTTGACCCACTCGTACTTTTCGCCCTTGGCATGAACTGGCGAGACGTTCGCCACTAATGACACCCCTACGGTGGCGATAGTCAACCCTAAGAACGCGAGTAGCTTTGCTTTCATAGTACTTACGCTAAATTATGCCCCAATACGCGTAAAATGAAAAGGCCCATCGCTTGGATGGGCCTTTTGTTCGGGTATATCTACTTTTCTTCTGCGGACATACTTATGATTCGCAGAACCGGCTTGCCGTCGACGGTTTGCTGCTGCACTTCCATGTTCCAAAGCTGAGAGCTTCGCAGCGATTCGTTTTGAGAGCCGTCGGCATTCGTAATGCTTCCGAGGTCTGTTTCGTCGAAGTTATCATCCAGGAGTACGTTCATGAAGATGTGAATCTGTCCCGTCTCAGTATTGACGAGGTTGTAGCCAACCGGCGTTTGGGCGTCTGGATCATTCTTCCAAGCCATTTCGTATTTACCGTCCGAGCGAGACCAACGGTGGAGTTGCTCATGCGCAAGTTCATTCAACTTTTCAAGCCACTCCTCAGTGTTCTCACTAGCGAGGCCACTTGCACCCTTTTCAGGGCTTCCAACGACAGCATCTTCGAAGCCGGGCTTAAGATAGGTGTCGAGGATGCCTGGCGCGCCTCCGTGGGAGTTAACGTCCGGTGCTGGGTAGTCGTCGAACTTATCAAGGACTGCCCTGTTGCTTATGCTCGACATGTAGTTGTTAACGGAGGCCAAGAGCTGGTCGCCATATTTTTCAGGGTTAGCCATTAGTTGTTCGAGGGTCATGCCCGGAATAAGCAGCGAATCGCGGTACTCGGCAACGCTGTTGAAGTTTTCAACCGTACCTTCGGCGTTAACGGCAAGCGGTACGTGCTCGGCTGTCCAAGTATGGTAGTCTTCCGGATTGTAGGCGGGACCCGTTTCGGCTGGAGTCGATGGGGTTGCTTCGCCTGGGTTTGCTGGGGCTGTCGCAACCGGGCGCTGGCCTTCGTTTGGCGACGAAGCGTTCTTTTCGCCGGAGTTACCTTTTAGTCCGAGCGCGAGGCCGGCGGCGAGAGTGGCGCCGGCGGTAGCAACGGCACCGGCCGCGATCAAGGCTTTACGGTAGCGCTTGAACCAGCTCTCGTTCCGTTCGCTAAAGTCATCAACCCGTTCTTCGTGTTCCGGAGCATGGGTGGGAATCTGGTATTGCTCAGGTGCTAGTTTGTCGGGTCGCTGTTCTACTGACATATCGTCTTTGTTCCTCGCGCACTTATGTGGGCACTTAAAACTTAATGTGTATTTTTATTATATACCCAAATAGTAAAAAATTCAAGGGGTCGAATAAAATATTTACACACTACATATGGTGTGTGTAGGTTTTTAACCACAAACTGACACCTGTTATATATATGCTGAACCCCTCGCCTTTCGACGAGGGGACGCCCGGCTCTCGGACGGTTTTGGGTTGTTGTGAGAGTGGGTGGGCCCATCAGGTCAGCGGCGGGTCGAAGAACACGGTCGCCCAGTTGCCATGGAACCAGCAGTCGCGGTCTTCCCAGTCAGTGCTCTGGGATAGGTGCAGTCGGAATGTCGACTTGTCTCGCCTGAACCGCTCCTCGACAGCCGCGGTAAGAACTTCGGTCAGGATGTCCTTATCTACGAAGTTTCGGGCGTTCTTGCCGTCGCTGGCACTGATCTCTCGCACCTCGTCACCGTTCCGAAACTTACTGCGAGCCGAGGCTTCCAGCAAGTTGACCAGATTACCGGCGACTCGAGGCGCGTTGCGACGGTGCTCCCGTTCGACCTCGGCTTTTTTCTTGGTCGCCTCTCTGTTTGCGGCTTTGTCTTCGTCCGAAAAGAAGGACATTGCGTCTCCATCTCACGTCCGAGTGGTTTGATTGTGGGCTCAGTTGATCCGAGCGCCATTCAGGATGAGGATGAGTCCCAACAGGGCCAGGAACACGAACGGCCCGATGGTGAGGAGGAGGGTGACCCGCAATGGCGTGGTCTCTTCCTCGGGCTCCGGCATCGGCCAAGTCCTGGGATGGTCGTCTTCGCTCCTTGTCACTCCGATCCCCTTACCTCTCGTGTCACTCTCTGTGACGTGCGTATACTAACATATATTGATGTTTGGTGCAAGACTGTAAGCGAGTCCAACTGGGGCAATGGTCGGGCTATTCGCCATGGGTAATGCCGTTTTCCTCGACAATTTTCCTAAGTACGTCTTTAGACTCTTTCTCGGCGTTACGCTCGAGCATAGGCGTGTTAAGAACGGTCCACGCACTGTATTTGAGCGATTCCTGGTTCTTGTGGAATTTAGCAAGTATCTTCCGTTTTCCTTCGGCATCCGCCTTCCTCCAGGCTTCAGATCTATGGACATCCGCTTCGGTAACATTAAAGAGACGAGTAAGAGCATCGGCCTTCATGCCGGAGACGTCATCGGTGTTGATCTTACCCGAGAAGATAGATCGTGCGGCGGCCATGTTGAGGCCTTCCTCGCCACCGATCAGACCACGGCCAATATCGTCGATGGTCTGGGCGCCCAAGAAGTTTGCTTTCTTGTCGATGTTAGCAGGCTTAATGAGGTCCTTGACGCTGCTGCGGTAATCGTACGTCTTACCTTTGCGGACGATGGGGTTGCCGGCTGCGTCGACATCATGAACTTCCGCACCAGATTCACGAATAATCGCCTGGACTTCAGAGAACGAGCCGGTGCGCAGCTGCGTATCGATAGCCGCTTCGCGGGCGTAATCGTCATCGGCCTTGAACTCGTAGCGTACGAGCTTACCGTTGATTTCGCGCTCACCGACGATGTTTTCACCGAGAGCGAGCTTTTGCTGCTTGGCTGCATCGATACCAAAGTGCTTGATAAGCTGCTGCTTTTCGGTAATACGGTCGATGTACTCGCTACGGAATTCCTTGACCGCACCGGAAAGAACCGTAGATTCGCCTTCGGACCCGGCGATGCCACCACTGTATGCCAGCAGTCGTTTGCCATCGATGGTCCTTGAGTTTTCAAGCAGGTCGCTCGTGAACTGCTTGTCGTGGACACGGTCGGCCGAACGCTTTCGTAAGTTTTCAATTTCAGCATCCTCAGCCTGGCGCCGGATCTCTTGGGCTGTGGTGTTGTGTTCACGCCTAAGATTGGCTAATGCGGCAACCGAAAGATTCTCTGGTACGATCATGCTGCGTGCGTCGCCGGCGCGCATTTCAGACCAGTTAGCGTCCATTTTTGCTTTGGAAAGATCGACGTTCAGCTTGTTGGCGCGAGCCTGGATTTCCATGCCCTGAAGTGTGGCAGCGGTGGTCTTAAGCGTCTCGAAGTGAGCTTCGGCAGCCGACGCGCCTACTGACGTGTGCAGAGCTGCACGTGCCGAAGCAGCGTGGATCTTGTGGGCTTCCGCGGTGTTTTCCCAGTTGGCGTCTGCCTGGGCTTCGTAGGCCTTCCTCCAGCCTTCACGTTTTCGGTTGCGGCTGTCGATAGCCTGGGCCGAGCGGGCCAGGAAGTTACGGCGCT
>DASTSD010000041.1:0-4520 GCA_035760845.1 Saccharimonadales bacterium (SeqCode)
CGGGCAAGGCTGCAGCGTCTTTGCTGCAAGGATGGCGTGAGGCTCCTTATACCTTGCCCGCCCTAGCTGGGATGACGGGATTTGAACCCGCAACCTTCCGCTGTGTGACGGGGGATCACACGTCTGCGGTGCTCTACCGGAGCCGTCTGCCGGGGGTGTGGCAGATGATGGCCCTGAGCTTCATCCCAAACCAGGGGAGCCGTGCCGGCTGAATCTCGACGAGATCCGTTAAGCCGACTGCTCAACCCGTTCAATGTGGCTATTCCTGTCGATGTACGCTTCTGACCGAAACGTAAACGACATTCCTGGCCAAAAAGCTATACAGATTATACAAATTTCAGAGGCATAAGTCAATATTTAAGACCATGAATACTGCTACTGCGCAAGAAGGTCTTCCTCGAACGCGAGGATGCCCTTGTAGCTTTGGTCGTACCCGCTTGTGTCGGGCAGGTCAAAGGAAGTGATCTTGTTCCAGACGGCGCTGATCAGGCGGCTGAAACGCTCCAGTTCCTCGGCGCCAAACGTCGCCTCAAGCGCGAGGATCTCGCCGCGCGGCGTCGGCTCGACGAACTGCAATATTCCCCTGTCGTAGGTGTACTTGGAAAAGTCACGCGAATGGAGCGTCAGCAGGTTGTAGAACATTAGCTGCTGGCGGTATTTGTGGAGCTTGATTTTTTCGTAGTCGGTCTTGCCCGCCCAGTCGCGCAGCGCCTTGCCGGTCTTGTAGTCGGTGACAGTGAGCGTATGGTTCTCATCGTCGATATCCACGAGGTCGAGCGATCCGGTCAGCCGCGCCTCGCCGACACGCACGCCTTGGTGCGCAAAGCTGAGTTCGGCCTTTTGCGAGGGCGTAAAGGTTGATTGTTTGGCCTCAAGGAATGTCGTCAGAGCCTGGCTCCCCTTTTGCAAATAGGTAGAAAAATCACTTTCGCTGAGGTGTGCGCCGCGCAGGTTCTCCTCGAAATCGTGCAGGATATCCTCAAGTGGGCGCGCCTTGCCGGTCGCAGTCAGGTGGGTGTGCGCGCGCTGGAGGGCAGCATGAATGGCGGAACCATATCCGGCGCTGGCGCTCATGGCCTGCGGGAACCTTAGCAGGTTGCTTAGCAGGAAGCCGTGCGGCCCGCCCCGGGTGACATCGAGGAAGTTGTTGAGGTGGGTGCTGCTGAGCTTGTAGTTTTCGAGGATTGGCGCCAGCAGGCTCTTCATGTTGGGGTGGACGGGCTCGACAAGCGGTTGGTACCATGCGGTCTCGGCGGCGTGCGTCAGGCTTTCGAGCGTGGTGTCGAGCTGCGGGCGTTCGGTCTCCCATGCGCCAGTCGTCAAGAAGCTGGCGGGCAGCGTGCCTTTGCCGCCGTCATCACTGAGGCTGTAGCTGATGGCGAGGTGGGCTTTTGCCCTGGTCATGGCGACGAAAAAGAGGCGCAGGCGTTCGTCGAACGTATCGCCTGATGGCGCGAGGCGGAGATTTTCGGGATAGCTGATGAGCCGCGACTTGCTGCGAACGCGTTCGCCCCAGGCGCTGTCGATTGCTCCCATGACGAACACGGTGTCGTACTCGAGCCCCTTTGATTTGTGCGCGGTCATGAGGTTGACGGCTGCATCGACACGGTCGCTGCCCGGGCGGATGCTGGTAATAGGACTGCCGAGCTGGCGGTGCAGGCGGATGAACTCGAGGAATGATTGCAGCGTCGGCGTTTCGTTGGGCTGGTAGTCGCGCAGCTTGGTACGAATAGTGCGCAGCGCTTCTAGGTAGGCCAGATACGCGTCGGGCGTAGTGGCGAGGTTTTCGGCCGAAAAAAAGTAGCTAAAAAGCGGCGAGACGAACGAGGGTTGGGCTGGTTCTTCGGGCGTGCCGTTGTCGTCGTATTCCGAGTCGTTCCCCTTTTGCTCGGTTGGCAGGCCGATGATACGGTCGAGCATGCGCTCCAGCGGCTCGTGCGCGAGCTGCTGCGACAGTTCGACCAGCCACTGCATGAGCGGCGCGAAGACAGGCGTCGTGGCCATGACCTCGAGCCATTTTTGGTGGTTTTGGTGGGCATTCAGGCTCAGGCGCCAGACATCGAGCGGCGCAAAGCCAAATGCCGGGTGGGCGCAAATTTGGGGCAGCAGCGCGTCGGCCTCGTCGTGGCGCTTTTCAAACAAGGCAACCGCTATCCGCGCGATGTGCTCGACCAGCTTTATGACATCAAGATCAAGCACGTTATTGCGGCGTTCGTAGTTGACCTGCAGGCCGGCCTCGGTCAGGTATGGTATCAGCGCCTGAAGCTCGTGATGGCGCCGGGCGATGACAGCGATATCGCATGGCTTGGTGCCGCCAGCAATAGCCGCGGCAACGGAATCGGCGAGCCACTGGCGTTCGTCCTTGACGCTCGGCAGCTCGACCAGGCGCGCGCGGCTGGACTGGTTTTTGTAGTGAGGCGTGAGGGTTTTGTCGAGCTGTTCGATGGTGTTCTCGAGCCGGTTTTGCCCCATGGAGATGACACTTCTGGCCTCGCTCAGGATAGCCCCGGTCGAGCGGTAGTTGTCCGTGAGGACGATAAGCTGGGTTTGGTCGTAAAGCTCGCGAAAGCCATTGATATTGCCGATGTCGGCGCCTTGGAAGCTATAAATCGCTTGGTCGTCGTCACCTACCGCCAGAATGTTCGGCCGGCCGGCATTCACCGGGCTGTTGGTGAGGTTATAAAGAATACGCATCTGCGCGAGGTTGGTGTCCTGGAACTCGTCGACCATGATATACAGGTAGCGCTCCTGTAGGTTGAAGCTAAGCTCGGGCTGCGTTTCCATGGCGTGAACGACCTGCATGATCATATCGTCAAAGTCGAATAGCTGGGCCTCCTGCATGCGGGCGAGGTATTGGTAATACACGTAGCTGACGGAACGGAGCTTGGCCTGGCGAAGCTTAGCCTTTAGTACGAACGCGCCGGTCTCGTCCTTTTTCATCCATTCGTTGCGCCATGCGGTGATTGGCTTGGTGGAGTTTTGCTCGTCGGCTGCCTGTAGTGCATGGTACAGACTGTCGGCACATACCCGCGCAAGTGACGGCAGGCTTGGGAGCGGCAGCTTTTCCTCGGACTTTAAGATATGCACTGCTGCTCCGGCGAGGCGCTCGATAGTTGCCTTGCTGATACGGTCGGCGAAGATTTCCGCGAGTAGCGGTTCGGCCTCGGCAATCACCTTGTCGTTGGCGTCGAGCACGAGGAGCAGTTCGTCGCTGGTGAGACCGCTTTTTTTGAGTTCGGAAATAACCGTCAGCGTGTCGCTTAGGTGGGTGTATTCGCCGCCCATTTTGCCAGCCAGTGGGTTGTCGTAGTCGAGCTCGTCAAAAATGCCGCGCAGGATTTCGTAACAGCTAAGATCGTCGGCCGGCTTGAAGTTAGCGCCGCCGTAAAAGAACTCGCTGTTGTGGTTGATGATTTCGGTGCCAAAGCTATGGAACGTGTGGATCGCCACTTTGTAGGCATCGGCGCCAATGATTTGCGAAAGGCGCTCGCGCATGGCGGTGGCGCCGCTGTCGGTGAATGTCAGGCAGAGAATGTTCTCGGGCAGGGTGTCGGTTTTTTGCAGGATGTTAGCCGCACGCATGCTGAGCAGCTCGGTCTTGCCTGTTCCCGGCCCCGCGATAACCATGACAGGTCCTTCGATCGTATCGACCGCTTGGCGCTGCTGCTCATTCAGGTTTTTGTACCGCTCCGAAAAACTCATTATACCCTATTGTAGCGCATATTAGCCCTGGTCTGGGAGCTGTTTTTGCAAAGTGGTACAATGGAGGTACTATGCGAGACGAGATCTATGACGATATGGCGCTCGAGAGAATCTGCAAAGAACGGTTTGGTGTGGATGCCGAGATTAGCCAGGTGATTCTTCGCGGCGCGGACGTTAGCCGCAGTGCGACGGCAACGGTTTTCTTGACCAAGAAAAAGCAGCTGCTGGTGTTCGTGGACGGACATTCCCGCCTGCTACTAAGCGACGTCAAAAAAATCGTCGCGCGCATGGGGCTTAAGGCTGAGCTGTTCTTCCCTCCTAAAGGCCAGCCCGATTATTTTGATGCGGTCGGGCGCGAAAAATTCCGCGAGGTCTTTCCGGGCCGCGGGCACATCAGTGACAGTGACATTATTTTTTATCGTACGCTGGCGCCGTACAACCCCGGGCTGGTGCTGATCAGCGAAGTCAAGAACGGAGAGATCTACAAATACGACAGCGACGCCAAAAACAATTGGCGTCTGGCGGCCAAGTTTGCCTACCGTCGTATTAAGACGAGCTAGCGCTTAAGATCGAGGACCACTAGGTGCTCGATGTGCGGAGTGCGCGGGAAAAAGTTGTAGCCGCGGTGCGCGCGGATACCGTACTTTTCGGAAAGAAGCGCGACGTCCCGTGCCTGCGTGACGGGGTTACAGCTAAGGTAAATGATTCGCTCGGGCGTAACTTCGAGCAGTTTGTTTACGACGTCTTCGTGCAGGCCGGCGCGCGGCGGGTCGACGATGACGCAGGCCTCGGCGGTGATGTTTTCGAGCACCTGCTCG
>DASTSD010000042.1:0-8080 GCA_035760845.1 Saccharimonadales bacterium (SeqCode)
CGCGACAAGGAAGTAGAACGATTTCATACCGGGGACAGCGCCCATGAGTAAAATGAACGACAAAATTCCGATAGCCGAGAGCATGGCGCCAAAATTGAGTGCAATCTCGATGAACGCCAGGTAGGTAATACGGTGTCCTGACAGATCAGCCGTATCGAACATGCCGCGCATGAACGACATGGCGTAGCCGGTTGTGGCGGCCTCGTTGGCGGCATTTACCCCGGCAACCACCTGTGGTGAACTAACGAACGGGCGCGTAAGGTGCACGAGCGAGTTGGCCATAACGGCTATGCGCAGCAATTCGCGGCCGCGTTTGCGGTCGATCAGCGTGCCGTACACGTACGAGGCAGCCAATGCCGCCAAAAGCACTACCGAAAGCAGCGCACCCAGCTGGGCATACACCTGGTTGTCGCCGTGAACGCCAAGAATCGCCACCGCGACCAGCAGCGACCATGCCGAGCTCGAGGCCAAGCCGTCAAACCCGATAGCCGTCTCGGCGACAAAACTGCGCCACGCGAGCTTCCAGGGAAAGCCGCGGAACGCCAGCTTTTGCCCGGTCGATATCGGCTCGGCCGTCTTGAACAGCGGCATGGCGGCCATGGCGAATAGCAGCCCCGCCGCCAGCATGGTCGTTTGCGGACCGGCGACAAATGCCAACATACCACCGATCAGCGGGCTGAGGCCGGTAGCGATCTTTTCGACGATGTTCATGTAAGCGATTTCTTTGCCAGCATGATCGACGCTTTTGACCTTTGAAAAGTCGATCATATGGCACAGGTCGTAAAGCGCCGCCGAAAGTCCCTGCATCGCTCCGGCGACAATGATGGCCGGCAGCCCCCATTCCGGCACGAACGCAAAAATGATCATGGACGGAATATATAGTATATTTGACAACAATATGCCGTGTTTTGGCCCGAACGCAGCCGCATATTTGGCCGCCGGTAGCGCTACCAAAGTCTTGAACAAAAAGAACCCTATCCAGTACATGGCAATAAACGGTATGGAATAGCCGTTTTGGAACAAATACACCGACACGAACGAGGCCGACATATTAATAGCCAGCATGCGCAGCATCCTCGAGGCGTACAGCTCGGCAACCTCAGAAAACGTCGCATGACGCCAGAAATGGCGCCTAAGGAGGAGTCGGTGAATAAGCTGATGAATCATGGATATTGTTTATGTTTTTAGTTTTCTTTAGTATAGCACCCTTTGCCACTAGTGACGATGCTATACTGGCTATATGAATATTTTCTTTTCCGGAATCGGTGGCGTCGGAATTGGCCCCCTGGCAGAGATAGCAGCCGACGCAGGCTACGGCGTGCAGGGATCGGACATCAGCAAAAGCCCGTTCACGACCGTTCTAGCCGACCGCGGCATTGCTATTTCGTTCACCCAAGACGGCAGCTTTCTCCGTTCGTGCCATGAGCAGTCGCCGGTTGACTGGTACATCCACACCTCTGCCCTGCCGGCCGATCACCCCGAGCTGCTGACCGCCAAAGAACTCGGTATCAAGACTGCCAAGCGCGACGAGCTGCTCGCCCATATCATCAAGGAAAAGAATCTTAAGTTGGTTGCTGTTGCCGGCACCCACGGCAAAACCACTGCTACCGGCATGATGGTCTGGACCATGAAGCAGCTTGGCATACCGGTGAGTTATTCGGTCGGCACCAGCCTGAGCTTTGGTCCAAGCGGTGCGTACGACCCGGCGAGCGAGTATTTCGTGTACGAGTGCGACGAGTACGACCGCAATTTCCTCCACTTCCAGCCGCATCTTTCCCTGCTGACCTCGGTCGATTACGACCACCCCGACATCTACCCGACAAAAGCCGACTACACGGCCGCCTTCCGCCAGTTCATTAGCCAATCCGGCGCGGTGATTATGTGGCACGCCGACAATACCGATATTCAGGCAACGGCCGATGACGGCTGGATTCTCGGTGACGATGAAGTCATGGACATTCGCCTGCCCGGCGCGCACAACCGTCGCAACGCGACGCTTGTCGCAAAAGCGGCCGAGTACCTACACCTTGGCAGCGCCGAACCGGTCAAAGTCGCGCTCGATAACTTCCCCGGCACCAACCGCCGGTTCGAAAAACTGGCTGACAACTTCTACACCGACTACGGCCACCACCCGGCCGAGATTGCCGCCACCCTGCAACTTGCCAGCGAGCTCTCTAGCCGCGTCGCGCTTGTCTACCAGCCGCACCAAAACGTCCGCCAGCACGAAATCCGCGCGCAGTATACCGATTGTTTCGAGCTGGCCGAGATCGTGTACTGGCTGCCGACCTACCTCTCGCGCGAGGACCCCAACCTGCCGATTCTCACTCCCCAGGAACTGACCGCGAACGTCACCAATAAGCCGGCCATCCGCTTCGCTGACCTGGACGACCAGCTTTGGGATCATATCCAGCAGGCACGTTCGCAGGGTATACTCGTGCTCGCCATGGGTGCCGGCACGATCGACGGCTGGATCCGCAGCCGCCTTAGCTAACGGTTGTCGCCACTACCGCCAATGAGGCCGCGTTTTTGGCGGTCGGCAAGTTTGGCAATATTTTTTTCGACCACGTCACCAAGAGAAATGTCAAAATGGTCGGCTAGCACGGCCACGTACCACAGTACGTCGCCAAGTTCTTTTACGAGATCGTTTTTGTCGAGATGCGAAAAATCACTGCCGTGGTCGCGAACGATCTTTTTGACCTTTTCGGCAATCTCACCCGACTCGCCGCAGAGGCCGAGCACCAGGTGAAATACTTCGTCTTTTTTGTCTTTTGGCGCGGCCGTTCGAAGGGCCGCCGTCTGGTAGTCGTTCATGTTCATAGTTTTACTATACCTGGGGCGGGAGGGCTTTGACAAAGTTTACCTTAAGCCCCTCTTGGATAAACCGGGTCTCGTAGGTGGTTTGTACCTTGTACCAGTCGGCCAGATCCGATTCGTGCAAATCAAAACTCAGCTCGGTTACATGCCAGCCTTCGCTCACCAGTTGTTCGAGGCTCCACTTGAAAAGCTCGGTGGCGTCGGTTTTAAAATACAGCGCGCCGCTTGGTTTTAACAGCTTGGCGTAAGTACTTAGGAATTTCGGGTGCGTCAGCCGACGGCCGGCCGAATGCCTGCGCGGAAAGGGGTCAGGAAAGGTTATCCACAGGATATCCAACGACTGTGGCTGCAGCAAATCACCCACAAGGTCCGCCCGGGAGCGCAGGAACCGGATGTTGTGGAGGCCTTTATCGGTCGCGTCGTATGCTCCCTTTTGCAACCGGTCGGCTTTTACGTCGACCGCCAAAAACTTTCCCTCGGGGTGCGCCGCCGCTTGCACCACGCTGAACAGTCCCGTGCCAGCACCAATCTCCACCACGCTGGGCGTAAATGCCTTGTCCCACTGCTCGTATTCAAAACAAATCGGCGAGCTGGCAAACTTGGCAAACTTATATTTTTTGCGCTTTCTGGTGATGATAAATTCGTCGGGGTTTACCACCGGACCATGAGCGTTTTCACTAGTGCTGTCCGTCATATCACATGCTATACTACCACATATGGACGAACTGATTAGCATGCTCGCAAACGACAAGGGTCTTAGTATTGTCACCACGATCCTTACCACTGCTGTTCTCTATCTTCTTGGGGTGCTCTTTATGGGGAGTATCGTCAACCGGGTAGTAAAAGCCCGCGGCCGCCACTGGCACAAAAAAGACATCGAAAAACGCCAAAATACCCTCACCGGGTTGTTCACGACTACCTGGCGGATTATCGTTATCACCGGCGGTACTTTGGCGCTCTTTACCACCATATTCCCAGACGTCAGCCTGGCGCCGCTGTTTGCCAGCGCCGGTATCGTGGGTGTGGCACTTGGTTTTGGCGCCCAGTCGCTGGTCAAGGACTTCCTCTCGGGAATCTTTATTATCTCTGAAAACCAATACCGCGTTGGCGATGTTATTGAGATCGAAGGCTTTGGCGGCAGCGTTGAACGTGTGGGTGCCCGCTCAACCGTTATCCGCGACCCCGACGGTAACGTCCACTACTTTCCCAACGGCATGATCCAGCACGTCATTAACAAGACCATGGGCTACAGCATGGCGCGCTTCTTTATCGGTATCCACCCCTCAAGCGACCTCGACGACGTGATCGCGATCATCAACAAGATCGGCGAAGACCTTTCAAAAGAAGAAAAGTGGAAGAGCAAGATCATCGAAGCTCCGGCTTTCGTATCGGTCACCGAATTTACCTCTACCGAGGTTAACTTGCTTGTCTCCGGCAAGACCCAGCCATCCGACCAGTGGGCCGTCACCTCAGAAATGCGCCGTCGAATATTCCTTGAGTTCGAGAAAAAGAAAATTCAGCTCAGCACCGCCTTTCCAGCACTTGCCACCCCAAAGAAATAGCTATTTTGGCGCGTCGATCGAAAGGGCTTTGTCGCTCATGACGTTGCCGCCAAAGCTGTCGAAGTTGGTAGCCTTTTCGGCCTGTTCGTCGTAGAGCTTTCGGAACTTTTCCAACGTCTCTTTGTCGACGGGGCCAGTCGCGGAAAAGCCGCTGAAGCTATCGGAGCGCTCTACTTTGTCGCGCACCGAGGTATAGCCCGGCCGGCTAAGGTCGAGCTGGGCGGCACCGCTGCTGGCATACAGCGCCAGTGCCACACTGACCAAGAACAGCGAAACCACGATCGTCAGGCCGATCAGCACCACGAAACGGTGGCGTTGCCACGGGCTAAGCGTACTGGCCTCGGCGGCGAGCTGTTCTTCGGTCATTTGTTTTCCCTTTCGAATTCTTTAGAGAAATCCTCGAAAGCGTTTTTGTAATCATCAATCAAATCGTGCAGTGCCAGCGTGCTATCGTGGACCTTTTTACGCTTTTCGCGCGTGTCGGCTACACTGTCATAAAACGCCACCGGCTGGTTGGTACACTTGATGTCGAGCGTCTTTGACATCGCTTCCTCGTATTGCTGGTAGTTGGTGCGGAACTCGCCGAGCTTTTTGTTGTAGTCGGCCGCGACCGACACGAGGTCGGAGGCGTTGTAGCTGTTAAGCGTCAGCCAGCTGTCGAACGGCTCCATCAGCTTGGTTGACATCGACTCGTAGAGCTGCCCGCGGTTGACACGTAGCAGCGCGTCACTGGCGTGCAACTGATACAAGGTGGATTGCGCCTCGACGCAGTTACTCCGAATACGCTCGATTTGCGCCTCGGTCATGGGGTTGTCGGCCCGCACCAGCAGCGGTCGGCTAATAACCGTTCCCGCCGCAAGGGCGACGAGCAGGCAGCTGGCGATAAGAAAACGTTTCATGCCTCTCTATTATCGTACGTGACCTCTATTTGGTCAAATGCAATCGCTCGCCCGTCATCATGACCAGGCCGTCGGTCATGAGCCCCTTGAGCGCAGGCTCGAACCGCTCGTCGTAGTCGACCAGCCGCTCCAGCTCGGTGCGCGTTCGGTCGCCAGCCGTCAGTGCCCGCACGATCTGTCCGCGAACTTCGCGTACGCTCCCCTTTAAGGCTGACTGTTTTTTGTAATGCGCGCTTTGGCGGATTCGTCCTGCGCCCTGCTTTTTCAGCCAAGTGCCGTAATCCATGAGTGCCCAGTAAAACTCGCGCGGGTGTTCGGTATCAAGTGTTTCCTGTACTTTCTTTTTCAGCTCCGCATCGGTCACCTTGTCGCCGCCTTCAAAAAAGTGATGAAAATACACCGTCCGCACGTTCGTCTCGATAAACGCCACCGGTTGGTTGAACGCATACGCGAGGATTGCGCCCGCCGTGTTCGGGCCGACGCCGGGGAGCCGCAGCAAATCTTCGTACGCCGAGGGGAATTCACCGCCAAATTCCGTCCTCACCATCTTGGCTGCATCACTCAGGTATTTTGCCCGGCGGTTGTACCCCAGGCCGTTCCATAGGCCCAGCACCTCACCAAGCGCCGCTTCTGCCAGCGCCCGCTCGTCTGGAAAGCGGGCGGTAAACGCCTCGAACTTAGGAATCACCCGGTCTACTTGTGTCTGCTGCAGCATCAGCTCGCTCACCAGCACATAATACGGCCTCGTGTCTTCGCGCCACGGCATGGAGCGGTACAGCTCGGCGCCTTTTGCTGCGAGCAGCTCCTGAAAGTCTTTCGTATTCACCTCTTTATTATACCTAGCGTATACTGGAAGTATGACTAGTTTTGTACTCGGCGGCGGCTGCTTTTGGTGCCTGGATGCGGTCTACCGGCAAATCAAGGGCGTTACCAAGGTGGAAAGCGGATACGCTGGCGGCAGCGGTCCGGCTAACTACTACCGGGTGGCCACGGGCACGACCGGCTACGCCGAGGTAGTTCGCGTGGCATTCGACGAGTCGGTGATACCGGCCGAGACGATCCTCGACCTGTATTTCGTCATGCACGACCCAACTACGCTTAACCGCCAAGGCGCCGATGAGGGAACACAGTACCGTTCGGTAATGTTTTACGAGAATGACGAGCAACAGAAGTTCTTCCGGGCAGCGCTTGAGCGCGCGAAAAAACTGTGGGACGATCCGATCGTGACCGAAATCGCTCCGCTCGAAAAGTTCCACCTCGCCGAGGACGAACACCAAGATTACTTCCGCAAGAATCCCGAGGCTGGCTACTGCTCGGTCGTTATCGCGCCAAAAGTCGTCAAAGTCCGCAGCCACTTCAAACAATGGTTCAAGGAGGACACCGAATGAAACTGACCAAATACGACCACGCTTGTTTTACCGTAGAAAAAGACCACCAGATGCTGGTCGTTGATCCGGGCAACTTTTCGACCGATTATTTGCCGTCGAATAACGTAGTGGGCATCGTCATCACACACGAACACGCCGACCACTACGACCCCGAACAGATCGCCGCTATCGTCGACAAAAACCCAGAGGCCGTCATTATCGGCCACGAAGACGTCATTTCCAAGGTAGAGGTATTCAAGACCCAAGCCGTCGACGCTGGCGACAAATTGACGATCGGGCTGTTCGAGCTGGAGTTTTTTGGCGGTACGCACGCCGTTATTCACCGCACCATGCCAGTCGTTGCCAACCTAGGCGTCATGATAAACGACCTGCTGTACTACCCGGGCGACTCGTTCACCCTGCCGGGCCGGGCCATCGACACGCTGGCGATTCCGGCCGGCGCGCCGTGGCTGAAAATCGGTGATGCCATGGACTTTCTAGAACTCGTAAAGCCCCGCTTCGCTTTTCCTACCCACGATGCCGTGCTGTCGGACGTCGGCAAAGGCCTGGCCGACCGGTTGCTTGGCAGCGTCGCCGAGCGTGAGGGCATTGAATATAGACGCCTCGATACGCCAGTAGAGCTATGAACCCCGTTTTTGAAGCGCAGCTAAAAGAGGCGGCAGCCCACCTTTCGGCCAGCGATCCCGTGCTTGCACGGGTAATTGCCGGGGCGCCACTGCCCGATTTTGCGCCGCACACCGACTACTACCGTGCGCTGGTGAATAGCATTATCGGCCAGCAGCTCAGCGTCAAGGCGGCCGCGACGATCAAGCAGCGATTCGTCGATTTGTTTGACGGCAGCTTCCCTACTCCCGAGCAAATTTTAGGCCGTGATATCGAGGAGCTCCGAAGTGTCGGCCTATCCCGGCCAAAAGCGCGCTATGTGCAGGATCTTGCCCAGCATATCGTTGAGGGCACAGTGCGCTTTGACACCATCGACCAGCTTAGTAACGACGAAATCATCGCCGAGCTGACCGCCGTAAAGGGCGTGGGCGAATGGACGGTGCATATGTTTTTGCTGTTTTGCATGGGCCGGCTCGACGTGCTGCCCACGGGCGACCTAGGCATTCGCAGCGGCATCAAAAAACTCTACGGTATGGATGAGCTGCCCTCGCCCGACGAAGTGCGCCTGGTTGCCGAAGAGAACGACTGGCATCCGTACGAATCCGTCGCCAGTTGGTACGTGTGGCACTCGCTCGACAACGCGCCAAAATAAAAAGCCACCGCAGTGGCTCTTTATTTTAGTAACTAGATTTAACGGAGGCGCTTTTCGGCGTCTTTTTGGACACCCTCCGCCGTTCGCTTGGCGTCAAGTGCCACGCGGCTGGCACGGGCTTTTGCCTCGGTGCTTAGCTTTTCGGCCTCGCCGCTCACGACT
>DASTSD010000043.1:0-5988 GCA_035760845.1 Saccharimonadales bacterium (SeqCode)
TTCGATTTGACGCCGCTATTCGTGGGCGCGCAGGGAACACTTGGCATTATCTCGGAGATGATCATGAAGGCTGACTTTGCTAGCGGTTCGATGGCTGTAGCTGCCGCTGCCTTCAAAAGTGCCCAGGCGGCCCGTGATGCACTCGATCAGCTCTACGAACTCAAGCCGGCATTCGTCGAGATGTACGACGGCGAGCTCTTTGCCGTAGCCGAAGCACGGGGTAAAAAATACGACTTTTTGAAGAACGCCGGTGGCGGGACTGGAGCGGTCGTGCTGGTTGGGTTTGACGATTTCAGCGAACGCGCCCGCACCAAAAAGCTCAAGAAGATCGAAAAGCTTCTTGCTAAAACCGACGCATACGTCGAGCTTGGCGAAGACGATGTGGCTGACGAGCTGATGGTGCTGCGTGAAGTGACCGCGCTTATTGCCGTGCCAGACGGCAAAGCCGCCTCGGCGCCGCCACTGATCGATGGCGCGTACGTGCCACGCGAGCGCACCGAGGAGTTCATGACAGCCGTAAAAGATATGGCCGCAAAACACGGTGTCGTTATGCCGCTGCATAGCCGCGTGCTCGAGAGTACGTTCTATGCTCGCCCCGTACTGCAGCTTCACAAGGTGGGTGACAAGCAAAAGATCTTCAAGCTGCTCGACGAATACAGCAACCTTGTCGCGTACTTTGGTGGCCACCTTATCGGTAACGGCGGGGAGGGCCGCGTAAAAGCGCGTTTTGCCTACGCGCAGCTCGACCCGGATGTTTTGGCGCTGTATAGCGCTATCAAGGCAGTCTTTGACCCGCACGGTATCCTTAACCCGGGCGTCAAGCAGCCAAACGAACTGCGCCAGCTTATTCCACACCTACGCTCCAGCTACGACACGGCAGCAATCGCCAGCTACGTACCTCACAATTAGCCCTTGAAATCCGCGCTCAGTACAGGTATTATAGCTGAAGCACGCGCGAGTGGCGGAATTGGTAGACGCGCTAGCTTCAGGTGCTAGTGTCCTTCGGGACGTGGAGGTTCAAGTCCTCTCTCGCGCACCATAGTAAGAACCGGCTTTTAGGCCGGTTTTTGCTTTTCTTGGCAAACCTTAGCTATTGACATATAAATCAAAATAATATATAGTATTTCAGTCCCGAAAGCACGACAAGGAGGCGTATATGCCCCGAATCATGGCCGGCGAGCTCCACACGAAGGCCGCGTGGTTCCGCCTGCTCCTGACCAACAAGCGGGAGGGCCGCACGCGACTGTACCTGAGTGAACCGCTCACGCTGCGCTTCGGCGCTCACGAGCTGGTCGTTCCGGCGGGTACCGAGCTGGTGTTCTTCTGGCACCTGACCGGCTACTACGGAACGAAGAAGCCCTTCCGCACGGAAGGCGTCTTCTACCTCAAGGACGGCCGCACCATCAGCATCCTCGGCTACTACGGCCGCAAGATGCCGAAGGACCGCAAGTACCACCGCAAGACGGTCGAGGTGAAGCAGCCGCCTGCCATCAGCTCCTTCGACGCCATCACACCGGCGAGGTCGCTGATGCTGGCTGGCATCTGACGGTCACGGGACAACCGGGCTCCGCGCTGCACAACCACGTGCGCGCGGAGACCCGGAAGTCACCATTTATTCGGTAAGCACTCGGCGCACGTCCGGGGATAGTGCCGTTAACAGGTTATAGTTAAACAATTCATGTTTTTTCGCAGCGTTATCGACGCTGTTTTTGTTTTGTGGGTTGGCGCTAAAGATCGCTACCTCGTCACCCAAGGCTGCGTCGTTATTTTCGAGACTGATCATCGTGTGGTTCATGCAAACGCGCCCGACGACCGGCAGGCAGGAGCTGCCGCGGCTGACAAGCCCGGTATTACTAAGCGCCCTTGGCACACCCTCGTAGTAGCCCACGGGCAGCACGCCGATACGCATGTCTTTTGGCGCGGTAAACGTGTAGTTATAGCTGACGCTCTGGCCCTTTTTTAGGTCAATCGTCTTAGTTATGGTACTGATGAACTCCAGCGCCGGCTTGAGGCCCGCTAGCCTGCCATGAAGCGGGTGTATGGGCGGGAAAGGATTGATGCCGTAGAGACCAATGCCAAGCCGCATGGTGTTGGCGTACTTTGAGCGGGCCCGGATGCTGCCGGCTGTTTGGGCGACGTGGAAAACCGTGGGGGATGCGCCCGCGTCTTTTATAATTTCGACGCAGTCGTCAAACGCCTCAACGGCATTCGTAACGGTGGCCTCGTTCGTGCCGTCACTGTCGGCAAGGTGGCTCATGACGCCTTCAAGCGTAAGGTTGGGATAGCTAAGGATGATTTTAGTGAGCTCTTTCAGTTCCTCGGGCGTGGCACCGTAGCGGTTCATGCCGGTATTGCACTCCAGGTGAATGTTGATTTTTTTGCCGGTTGCGCCGAGTGCACGGATGGCCGCCTCGTCCTGGACGACGAACGCAAAACGGTCGTAGGTGAGCCGGGCGAAGTTTTCGGGTTTTATCGCACCCATGATAAGCACGGGTTGGCGGCTGACTTTGCGGATGCGGAGCGCCTCGAAGTAACCGTCAACGGCAATATAAGGGAACCTGCGGTCTTTTAGCGCCGTGGCGACCTGTTCGATCCCGTGGCCGTAGGCGTTGCCCTTAAGAACAGGAATCGCTTGTTTGCCAGAGAGTTCTGCGAACAAGTCGAAGTTGTGCAGCAGGGCACGTTTAGATACCTCAATCCGGTTGTGGGTGGCGAAATCTTTTTCGAATTTTCGTATGAATGTGTCGATCGTGCTTCTGAATGCCATGTTTCTAGCATAGCATCGGTTACAATGAGGGCATGAATGAAGAGCAAAAAGGCGTCGGCCCGCACGAGGAGCCATGGCCTACCGGGCCGCAGTACGACCCCGAACTGCTGATGCATGGTGACCACCGCAACGTCGAGGACAAATACCGCTATATGACGGTCGAGGCGATAAAAGCCGATCTTGCAGCGACCCGGCATGATTTTCATGTTGCGATCGAGAACTGGCAGCACGACCTCAACATCGGCACTATCGTGCGTAGCGCCAATGCGTTTAATGCCGGAGCCGTGCATATTATTGGCCGGCGTCACTGGAACCGCCGCGGCGCCATGGTGACCGACCGCTACCTTGATATTATCCAGCACCCGACCGTAGAGGATTTCGTGCGGAGTATCGGTGATCGGAAAATCATAGCGGTTGATAATCTGCCGGGCGCCGCGCCGCTAAGCCGGGCTGAGTTGCCTAAGAACTGCGTGCTGGTCTTTGGCGGCGAGGGGCCAGGCCTCAGCGAGGAGTTGCGCCAAGCCGCCAGCCAGATGGTGATGATCGAGCAGTTCGGCAGTACGCGTTCGGTAAACGTGGGTGTTGCGGCAGGAATCGTCATGTACGATTGGCTGCGTCGACATGTTCTTGATACTGGCAAAAATTGATGTCATAATGAACGCATGAGTGAACGGCAATCCGTGCAACCGATAACGCGTATTCGGCAGGAGCTTGTTCCAAGCGGGCACGCGGTCCAGCTGATTAATGGATTTCTTGAAGAGCCCGACCCGGCTCTTCGTTTTTATACGACCGCCGAGCGCGAGGTGCCGCTCGATGATTACCACAGGGGCGAATACGAGGTGCCTATGCATGATGCCGAAGCGGTGGTGCGACGACTGGCGTCGAAGGCGCTGCTGCTTGCGGGCCCGGTGTTTGCGGCGGAACGTGGCCGTATGCTGCGGCTGTCGTTTGGGGTGGACGCGCCGAGCGAGCGGAGCTTCGCCGAGCTCGTGGATGCCATGAACGATATAGCGCCGGGGTCAGACGAAGAGGCGCGCATTTACGTCGATATACTAAAGACAAAAATCGTGCGCGACCGCGAAAAGCGTGGGCAAGCCGGCGCGTTGCTTTCGAGCCAGTTACGTCACCCGGCATACCGGCGACGGCTGTACGTGTCGCATCCCAAGCTCGTGACCCGCGACATAATGTTGCGGCCCGTTCCTGATATACTGCCGATTGCTGCAGATGAGTGAGCGTGCTACACTGGCCATATGACGCAACTGTCCAACAACCATCTGCATATATCGCCGGAGCTGGTCGGATAGTTTTCTTGTAAGAATTTTTCGGCCGGAACTTCGGCCGTTTTTTATTGCAAAAACCAGTATTTTACAGAGGAGAATCATGTCCAAATCAAACCGCTTATCCTTGCAATCCGACACGGAAAATGCAACAATAACCCCAATGAGTGCGTTGTCATCACAGCCCTACAAGGGCACTAGGGATTACTACCCGGCAGAAAAACGGGTACAAAACTATATCTTTTCGACCTGGAAGCAGGTTGCCATGAGCTTTGGCTACGAGGAATACGGCGCGCCGCTGCTCGAACCGCTTGAAGTCTATGCCGCCAAATCCGGCCAAGAGCTTGCCAGCGAACAAACCTACGCCTTTACCGATCGCGGTGATCGTACCGTCGCTATCCGCCCGGAGATGACGCCAAGCATCAGCCGTATGGTGGCCGCTAAGCGCCAAGAAATGGCCTACCCGGCACGCCTGTTCAGCATTGCCAACTTTATGCGCTACGAGCGCCCGCAGCGTGGCCGCGAGCGTGAGTTTTGGCAGCTGAACGTTGATATCTTTGGCGTTGAAGGTGCGCTCCCCGAGGCCGAAATCATCACCATGGGCGCCACGTTCCTCAAGGCATTTGGCGCGACCGACGACATGTTCGTCGTTAAGATCAACAACCGCCGCGTTATTAACTTCATGATGAGCGAGTACCTGGGGCTCGACGGCGTACAGTCGCAGCTGATGATCAAATTGTTCGACCGAAAGAATAAGATCACTAACGAAGATTTCCGCGACCAAGCGATTGAGATTTTTGGCGACCAAGCGGCTCCCGAGGGTCTTAAGAAGATCGCAGCGCTTTTGATGGCGAAGAGCATTGCCGAGCTGCCCGAGATTATCCGCGAAAACGACGCCATGAAAGAAGTCGCCGAGCTATTCCACTTGTTAGAGCGCCAAGGGGTCAAGAACACCAAGTTTGATATTACCCTTATGCGCGGCCTTGACTACTACACTGGTACGGTCTTTGAGTTCTTCGACACCAACCCAGAGAACGCCCGTTCGCTTTACGGCGGCGGCCGCTACGACGGTCTGGTCGGCCTGTTTGGTGCCGATCCTATCTCGGCGGTTGGCATGGCGCCCGGCCTTACGATGACCGAGCTGTTCCTGCAGTCGCACGACCTTATTCCTAAGCTGCCATCGACTACCGAGGTTTATCTGGTGGTACTCGGCGATAGCCTCGAAGGCGCCTCTCAGCTGGCTACGGAGCTCCGTAACGAAGGCGTGACGGTCGAGCTCGACATTACCGGCCGCAAGCTCGACAAGCAGCTTAAGACCGCTGTTAAAAAAGACATCCCGTTCATTATCTTCGTGGGCGAAAAAGAACTGAAGAGCGAGATATATCCATTCAAGGATACCGCGTCGAGCGAAGAGCAAAAGCTGAGCTTCGAACGCATCGTCAGCAGCGTCAAGGACCGGCGCCGCAAGCACCAGGACGATCTTGACGATTTGTTCGAGTAATCTACATCTGTTATACTCGGTTGAGTATGAAAACGACCGTAAAGAATCTATCTGAGACCAAAGTCGAGCTGACTATTTCGCTTGGCAAAGAAGAGCTGAAGGCTGCCGAGCAGGTTGCCCTCACTAAACTCGCAAAAGAAATCAAAGCCCCAGGCTTTCGTAAGGGTAAAGTACCGGCCAGCGTAGCTGCAAAGCACGTCGACCCAGAGCTGCTCGCTCAGCAAACCCTTGAAGACGCGCTGAGCAAGGCCGTTGCCGAAAGCTACTTGAACGAAGGTATCCAGGCGCTTGAGCGCCCAGCCGTCGAAATCAAGAAGTACGTTCCAGGCAGCGAAGTGGAGTTCACCGCCGAGGCGGAAATCCTGCCAAAGGTAACGCTTGGTGACTACAAAAAGCTCAAGGCCGAGAAAAAGAAGATTACCGTTGCCGCTAAGGAAGTCGAC
>DASTSD010000044.1:0-2398 GCA_035760845.1 Saccharimonadales bacterium (SeqCode)
ATCGGCGGAATGCTCTATGATATTGCCTCTCCGGCGGCACTCTTACGACTTGATGCCGAACGGCCCGAACTCTACGATAAGCTCCGGCATTACCCCAACCTACGCTCTGACGCGAAAAAGCAACTACAAAAAGCTATCCGAGCTTTTTCTCACGGTCAGGCAAAAAGCCCTAACCCTTACGCTTCTATTAACTTAAAAGCCGCTCTGGCTGAAAAGCTCAAACCCCGCCCGGGCGATATCCTCGACGACGTAGAGCCTCTTGCAGATCTTGTAGGCACGGCGGATATTTATACCCACGTCTTCTTTTCCGAATCCATAGACAACACATTAGCGATCGTAGCTCACGCAGAGGCAAATGGAATTCAATTCGCCAAGGATGGCGCTTTTACGCTTAGCGCGCATATGTCCATGACCATAGGATATAAGGGATTCTTTACACCCGAAGAACTAGCCAGTAACCCCGAGAAAAAGCTATCGGAGCTGCCTGCCACCCCGGCCTTTTTTGAGGCGCTGCTTGGCGAGCTCGTATCTCTCACCGATGAGTATCGTGGGTTATGGGAAACGCTTACCGATATTCCCGAAGAGCGGAAGATGGTCCGGCAGGGCATGACGTACAGCGGGGCGGTCATCCTTTGCGGCAATGCCAACTACAAAAATAGCGACGGGAGCGTCAAGTTCGAGAATGGGCCTGCCCTTCTGCGTGCCTTAAGACATACCCTCCGCACTGTCATTTCGGGCGAAGCCGACGAACACACGCTTCATTGCACCATTCATGATATAGGTCTAGCCGTCAACGAGCTCACCTCCCGCCATTTTGAGGATAGCGCGACTATGGCCACGTTCAAGGTGCTACAACCCGTCGATCTTGATTAGGCTTTTTCGATGATCTCGTCGATGATACCGTAAGTTTTTGCTTCTTCGGCGCTCATCCAAAAGTCGCGGTCCATGTCTTTTTCAATCTTGGCGAGCTTTTGGCCGGTGTTTTTAGCCAGGATTTCGTTCAGGCGGTTCTTTAGGAACAGGCCTTCGCGTAGCGTGATTTCCTGATCAGTAATCTTGCCCTGGGTGCCGCTCGAGGGCTGGTGAATCATAATACGGCTATTCGGCAGCGCCACGCGCTTGCCCTTGGTGCCGCTGGAAAGCAGAAACGACCCCATACTTGCCTGCAGGCCAATACCAATTGTCATGACATCCGGCTTAATGTACTGGATGGTGTCGTAAATCGCAAGGCCGTCGTACACCGTGCCACCAGGGCTGTTAATGTACAGCTTGATATCTTTTTTAGGGTCTTCATAGGCAAGGTGCAGCAGCTGCGCCACGACGATATTCGCCGTGTGCTCGTTTACCTCTTCACCTAGGAAGATGATGCGCTCGTTAAGCAGGCGCGAGTAGATGTCAAACGCACGCTCGCCATCCTGCGTTTTTTCGATAACCGTTGGTACAAGATAGTTCTGTGGCTTATTCATAGCTTTAGTATACACAAAAATTAGCACTCCGTGCAATAGAGTGCTAATTTGTTTGTTCGCTAGCTTACTTGGTGTTGAGTTCTACCAAGCGGTCGACCGTCTTTTCGGTCAGCAGGCGATTGGCGATATCGCGGCGAGCCTCTGGCTGGTCGAACTGCTCGACCATGCGAGGGTTGTTGGCGTACTGCTTTTTGTAGAGGTTGACGTGATCTTCAAGCTCCTGGTTGGTCGCTTCGATCTTTTCTGCCTTGCTAAGTTCAGCGAGCACCAGGCCGGCTTGAACGCGCTTTTCTGCAGCTTCGTTCACTTCGCTCTCGAGCCACTTTTCTTTGCTTTCAAAGCCTTTGTTCTCAAGGTATTGGTCAAGTGTCAGGCCCTGGTACATGAGGTTTTGGGTCATGTCGCGCTCGATAGATTCGGCTTGGTCCTTGCGCAGGATTTCTGGTACCGGCACCTTACTGACTTCGACCAGCTGCTTTACCAGGTCATCCTTCATGTTCTCTTTGGCTTCACGCTCTTTTTGAGCGGTCAGTTCGCGCTTGATGTCAGCCTTGAGTTCGTCGACAGTCTTGAACGGACCAGCCTTGGCGGCGAATTCGTCGTTCAGCTCAGGCAGGACGATCTCTTTAACTTCCTTGAGGGTTGTCGTAAAGGTGACGTCGGCGCCCTTGAGGTCGGCAACGTGGTAGTCCTCTGGGAATTTGAGCTTGAGGTCAAAGGTTTCGCCAGGCTTCTTGCCAACGATCCCCTCTTCAAAGCCAGGAATGAACGAGTTGCTTCCGAGGGTCAGCGCGTAATCCTGCGCCGTACCACCGTCAAATGCGACGTCGTCTTTCTTGCCGACAAAGTCGATCATGGCCTCGTCGCCATCTTTTGCTGCGCGGTCCACGACCTTCTTTTCAGCAAAGCCTTGGCGCATGCGCTCGATGATC
>DASTSD010000045.1:0-3878 GCA_035760845.1 Saccharimonadales bacterium (SeqCode)
CCTTTTGAATCCTGCGGAACACGGCGAATGCTTCGTGACCAAAGACGGTGCCGAAACGGACCTCGACCTGGGGCATTACGAGCGTTTTTTGGATTTGGAGCTGACGCAAAAAAACGCCACGCTTTCGGGCAGGTTGCTACTAGAACTTATTGAAGACGAGCGCGCAGGCAGATTCCGCGGCAAGACCGTGCAGCTGGTGCCGCACCTCACCCAAGCGATCCAACGGGCGATACTGAAGGCGGGCAAGGGGAGTGACGTCCATATTGTCGAGATCGGCGGCACGGTAGGCGACTACGAGGGCCTGAGTTACGTCGAGGCGATCCGCGAGTTCGCCCAAAAAGTCGGCCGCGACCGCTGCCTGTTCATCCACGTGGTCTACGTGCCGTTTATTGGTACGAGCAAAGAATTCAAGACCAAGCCGGCCCAGAACGCGCTCAACGACCTGCGCGGGTTCGGTATCGTGCCGGACTGTGTCGTGGTGCGCACCGACGAGCCCGCGCCAGCCAGCGTAGCCGAAAAAATCAGCCTGTTTGGCGGCGTACCAAAAGAGAATGTCCAGCTGATGCCGAACGTCGACACCGTGTTCCGGATCCCGCTTATTATTGCCAGTAACGGCCTCAACAAAATGCTGACCGAGTTTTCGGGCCTGCGCGCGCCGGCTGATCTTTCCGCGTGGGAAAAAATCGTCAGGGCCCAAACCACAAAGGCTAAAAAGACTGTCAGTGTTGGCTTGGTCGCAAAATACATGGACAACGAGGACACCTATCTTTCTGTTACGGAGGCGCTTAAGAGCGCAGCGTGGCAAGAGGGGATCGGCCTGGATATTCAGTGGATAAACGCCGAGACGGCCAGCGACGATGACTTTGCCAAGGTAGACGCGCTGCTGGTCCCTGGCGGGTTTGGCGGCCGTGGCGTCGAGGGCAAGATCGCGGCGGCGCGCTATGCGCTCGACCACGACAAGCCGTATCTTGGGATTTGCCTGGGGCTGCAGGCGGCAGTGATTGCCGCAGCCAGAAAGAGCGGCCTTAAAGACGCGCACAGCACCGAGTTCGAGCCGACAAAAAGCGACGTCGTGTACATTATGGAAGGCCAAGCGGGCAAGGAGTCGACCGGCGGCACCCTGCGGCTCGGCGATTACCGGGCCAAGCTGACCAAAGGTTCAAAGATGGCCGAGGTATACGGTGCGCTCGAAGTTACCGAACGTCACCGCCACCGCTACGAGGTGAACCAAAAGTTTGTTCGCGATATAGAGGCCGGTGGCGTTACCGTGAGCGGCCTGTCGCCGGACGGCAAGCTGGTGGAATTTGTCGAGGCGCCAGCGAACAGCTATTTCGTCGCCACCCAAGCGCACCCAGAATTTCGCAGCCGTCCTACTAGGCCGCACCCGCTCTTTTTGGGGTTAGTTCGTGCAGCTCGAAAAGCAGTCTAGCTCTTTGCCGAAGCTAAGCGAGTAGAAGAAGTACGGTTGAGCCGGCGTGGTCGTGCTGTCGTATCGGACGCGGCCACACGCAGGGTCGCCGTCGTCGATGTCTTTATCAATTTGGGTGGCGATATCTTGGGACATGTAGAGGATGATGATATTCGCTCCTGAATACCGGCTGCCGCAGTTTGGCCGCGTATCCGTATCGTAGTCGTAAAACCAGTAGAGCGATGGGGTATTGGCGATATTCGGCACTTTTTGCATGTAGTCTTTAAAGGAGGTGTTGTCGATGAACTGCTGGATGGTAGGGTTGGTAGAGACGCCTGCGATCATAGTACTGTCGGCAGGCCAGCTGTCGTAGCTCTTGTCGACCGCGTACAGCCGAAAGGCTTTTTCGGTACTCTTGAGGCCGCTGGCAATGGCGGATGCTTTCGATCGTACTTGAACACCGTTATACGCCACGATGACGATGGCAGCCAAAATAGCCACGACGACGATCACGATGAGGAGCTCGACGATCGTAAATCCTTTTGCGTTTTTGCTTCGTATCATTTTCGTTTGCGCTAAAGACTAAGGTCGTTAGTGTAGCTGAGGGAATAGAATAGTTTGGATGCGGTTGCGTCGAAACGGACGCGGCCGCAACTGTCATTGCCGTCGTCCATGTCAATATCGATATAATTGGCCACTTTTTGGTCCACGCCGGTAATCACGATATTCGTGCCGTTGTAGCGTGATCCGCAATCCGGTTTGATATCGTTATCGTAGTCATACGTCCAGTCCGCTGCCGCTAGGCCGGAGACCGCCGGAGCTGTTTGCAGGTATTTTTTGAATTCGGGCAGGTCGTTTATAAGCGTCTGGATAGAGGGGTTGCTTTTGCCGGGGTCGATTGCGTTATCCAGCGGCCACGTGCCCCATTGCTGCTCCGAGGCGTAAACGCGCAGGTTCTTTTCTATGTCATTGAGCCCTGTCTCGATAGCTGCGGCCTTGGAACGGGCCTGGAAGTCGCCGTAGGCTACAAGGACGATAGTTGATAAGATCCCGATGACGACGATGACGACGATAAGCTCAACGATGGTAAAACCGCTTGTGGTTTTCTTCATACATTCACTATAGCATATTGACTTTTAGCGCTAAAAATGGTAATGTTAATAGGTAAACAAGGCAAAAAACAAACATGGCCGAAGAAGAAAAAACACCAGAAATCACAAGCGACGATATGGATACGCTGAGGATTCTCCTTCACACGATCAAGGGGCTAAGCCCCGTGTCGACCACGACGGCGTACGCGCCGGCCGAAGAAGAAGCGGGCGAATAACATAATTGTACCCAACTTTTTTCACCTCTGTTATACTTAGAGGTGATGGATACGAAAATTTCTCAAATCGTACGCGAACTGTTCGACGTTAGCCAGGACGTTGTTTTGACGCGTCCCGACCCGCAGTTTGGCGACTACGCCACTAACGTCGCGCTGCAACTGGCCAAGCCGCTTGGCAAAAACCCACGCGAGATCGCCGAACAGATAGCCGGCAAGCTACGCGAAACAGGGGAGTACTCCGAGGTAATGGTAGCGGGCCCCGGCTTTATTAACATACGGCTTTCGGGCGGCGCGCTGCTAGCCTCGCTTGAGGCCGCACCTCAGCAGCACCGCGACGACGAAAAGGTCGTTATCGAAACCAACAACCCCAACCCGTTCAAGGCCATGCACATCGGCCACGCCTTTAACGCGATTTTGGCCGATACGATCGCCAACTTGCTGGATGCCGACGGGGCGGAGGTTCACCGCGTCAGTTACCACGGCGACGTGGGCGCGCACGTTGGCAAGAGCATGTGGTCGCTCCTGAAATACGTGGACGGCGATATCGCCAAGCTCCACGCTATCGCACCTGAAGACCGCAATACGTTCATGTCGCGCATGTACGCCGAAGGCGCCGCGGCAGCCAAGACCGATGAACGGGCAAAGCAAGAAATCGAAGCGCTCGCCCAGCAGTCGTTCACGCTCGACGACCCGCTCTACAAAGAAATCTATGAAACCTGCAAAGCCTGGAGTTTCGAGGAGATCGACGCCATCGTCGCGCGCCTCGGCAACAAGCCAATCGAAAAGCGCTACCTTGAGGGTGACGCCGACGCGCTAGGTGTCGAGACGGTCAAGGCGCACGTGGGCGACGTGTTCGTGGAGAGCGACGGCGCGCTGGTGTTCCCGGGCGAAAAGTACGGCATTTTTGATAATGCGTTCGTGACGTCGCGCGGCCGTGGCCTGTACGGTGCTCGCGACTTGGGGCTTATGCAGCTGAAAAACAACGATTTCCATGCCCAAAAGAGCTACATCGTCACGGCCGAAGAGCAGCGCGATTATTTCCGCGGGGTTATTAAGGCGGCCGAGCTCTGTCTGCCGGAGCTAAAAGACGTCACGGTCAATATTTCGACCGGTACGGTCAAGCTGACGACCGGCAAGATGAGC
>DASTSD010000046.1:0-3633 GCA_035760845.1 Saccharimonadales bacterium (SeqCode)
GTTCTCCAGGCGCTCAAGGACCGTCCGTATCAGCGCGTGGTTTTCCTGCTTGTCCATTTTTTTGATGACATCGTAGAGTTTATCGACCTGCATAGCGCTGAGTTCGGCAATATTGTAGCCATCGATCTTGCAAGCAAGCGCCTTTTGGCTGATGCGCGCGCCATGACAGAGCTCGCACGGCCCCATGGTAATGAACGGCCCGACGCTCTTTTGCGTGCGCTCCGACATGGTGCGAAAGTCGTATTCGACAATATACTTACGCACGAACTTATCGACCACGCCCTCGTAGTTGAGCTTCATGCCGCCGCCAAGGTCGACCTTTTGCGGCTTGCCATGATACAGATCCTCGAGTTCTTTTTCGCTGAAGTCTTTCAGCTTTTTGTCGTTATCGAACAGGCCGGATTGCTTGACGATCTTGAGATACCAGCTTTCGCTGCTTTTGCTTTGGTAATCAGGTAGGCGAAGGGCGCCTTCGTTGATGGATTTATCCATGTCAAAGGCCGCTTCCATGTCGATACTGAGCTTTTGGCCCACGCCGTTACAGTTGGGGCACATACCAGCCGGGTCGTTGAACGAGAACATATTGGCGTAGCCCACGTAGGGCTTACCAAAGCGCGAGAACATCAGGCGCAGGGCAGTGGCAATATCGGTAACGGTACCTACCGTCGAGTGCGAGCCGCCGCCAAGCGGCTTTTGGTCAACGATTACCGCCATGCTGAGGTTTTTGATCTCATCGGCCTCGGGCTGGGAGATACGCGGCAAAAAGTTGCGCACGAACATGCTGAAGTTTTCGTTGAGCAGCCGTTGGGACTCGGCAGCAATCGTGTCAAACACCAGGCTCGACTTGCCCGAGCCGGACACGCCGGTAAAGATGGTTATTTTGCGCTTGGGAATCTTTAGCGTCACGTCTTTTAAGTTGTTTTCGCGGGCTCCGCGGATCTCGATATATTCTTGCATGCGTTCTCCTTGTCTCTCTATCGTACTATAAAGAAGAGGCCTCGCTTACAGGCCTCTCCATGTTTTTGCCGGGATATTAGAAAGGCGCCCGTGCGTCGTGCTTTTGCACGAAGAACACGCGCGTGCCATCGGGGTCTTCAACGTTAAACCACTTAACACCCGAGCCAGGGCCGAACAGGTCGTCCTGAACATCCTCGGTCTTTACCTTTTCGCTGATTTCGGCGTGAGCCGCCTCGACATCCGAGGTCTCAAGATACACGGCGAGCGTGCCCGGTTTGATGCTTTCGGGCGAAACACTGGCGCGTGAAAGGGTAAGGGTAGCGCCGCCTTCAGGCAGAGCGAGGCTGGTCCACCAGTTGTCGTCGTCTTGACGGTACTCGGTCGTTATCTCAAAGCCGAGCTTTTCGGCGTAGAATGCTTTTGATTTTGCCATGTCGCTGACGTTCATCGCGCACATCATGATCTTGTTTGCTTGCATGGTAGGTCCTTTCTTATTGCATTTTTATGCGTTTTGCTATATAATCAACTTACTTGATATTAAAGATATTGTCAACAGGATCATGGAAACAAAGCAGGATGTAGCGAACAAAGTATTCATGGCAGCGCGCGACCAAGGCGTCAGTTCGGTATTGTTCCGAAACGCCATCGCGCGTAGGCTCGGCCTTAACGCGACCGACTCGGAGTGTCTGAGTTACCTGGGTATAAAGGGGACATCCACGCCAACAGCACTCGCCAAATACACCGGCCTTACCAGCGGTTCCACGACCGCCATGCTCGACCGGCTCGAAAAATCCGGCTATATTCGCCGCCTGCCGAACCCCAGCGACCGCCGCGGAACGCTCGTAGAACTCGCGCCGCACTACCAAGAGGTCGCCATGCCGCTCGTCGCCGGCATACAGCAGTCGCACAGGGAGCTGCTGGCAAGGTACAGTGAAGAAGAACTGGCGACCATCGCCGACTTTTTGACGCGCTTTACCAAAAACATCACCGACCACACGAAAATCATAGAAGATAAGTTTGACAATAATACAACAAACATTTAATATATACCTGTAACGCGAGGGTCGCCGTAGCGCGACAAGCAACTAGCTGGAGGCACGTATGCCCCAAAGCCAGGTTCAGTTCGAAGCCCTGCTAACCCCGGCGGAGGTCGCGTCCCGGTTCCGAGTGGACCCGAAGACCGTGACCCGCTGGGCCAAGGCAGGCAAGCTGTCGTCCGTCCGGACTCCGGGCGGCCACCGGCGCTACCGCAAGGCGGAGGTGGACGCGCTCCTGCAGCGCGACACTGCCAACTAGCGGTTCGCCGCTTCGCGCTCACACGGGCATCAAGCCGCCTCCGGGTAACACCGGGGGCGGCGCCCACTCACCATGACCAACAAAACGCCTCGCAATACCCTCGCCATTTTTGGACGGTACGGTCAAGGGAGGTGTATAACTCCTCGCCACCAAGACTTTTATTCGCTCATGAAGCTTGGGACACGAGTTCCTGGAATTTATCGAAAGAGGGTGGGATGGCGCCTGGGATTTGGCGGGCAATTCCTTGCAAAAGCACATAATCGTTTCGGGCGTTCATACCATAGCCGGTGTAGGCACTCCATCCATGCCGCTTCGCCTCTTCAACGATTTCAATATCAAGATGAGGTCGTATGTCCACGAACGTACTGCCGCGTGCATCCTTTTGAATCAGTTGCCAAAGTTCAGATTCATCGGTTGCGCCTTCTTTTCCAGCAGCATTGATAACAACCCCGCCTTCCGGTAGCCCGGACGCTAGAGCGGCCTGCAGCGACGTGTTAAAGGTAACCTCCACTTGGGTCGCCCGGCTAAGCCGTGCAGCAAAACTTGTCTTATCGGTAACATCTACAAGCGTAAGACTACTCGGTTTTTCGGCTGCGATCTTCTTGGCAATCGGCTCGCCGACACCACCGACGCCCACCAGGACGACAGGCCTCCCTTGAAATGTATCCACTTCGTCTTTATACCACTCAACGAATGCTGCTGAATTCAAATCATAGGGCTCAAGATACCCCTCGTCATTACGGATTAACGTATCCACGTTAGCTTCGCTGTGAACGTCACCTAAATACAGTTCACGTAATACGGGACTACTTTTGTGGGGCTGCGTAATATTAACGGCTGGGATGTCTTTACGATCCTGGACGGAGCCGAAGAAAGTACGCAACTCATCAATGCTACCCTTGTGAATATTTACAGGCACGTACAAAAAGTTAGGCAGCACCTGGTTCATATATACTCGACTGGTCGACTTAGCCCATCCTTCGGTATCTTTTTCTGCAACATAGGGGCAAAAAGTGAAACCAGGGTAGTGCTCCGCAAAATAAGAAAAGCCTTCCAACCCTTCCGCAACTGGAATTTTGTTATGAAGAAAAGGGTATTCAGGGTTGTTCGTACGACTAACCTCAGGATTTATCATATACCCATTTTATCTCAGTAATCACCTGAAGAGAACCGAATGCCAAAATAAGAAGTTCCAGCCTATTATTTTCTGGAACTTCTTATCTCTGTTACGAGTAAAATGATATCATGGTGACCTCTCGTATATCTCAGTGGAACACTTTGGAGGGAGATTTACTCAGCTTACATAATAAGCTCATCGATTTGGGTGTGGAATATCACAATGGCAAAATATATCTCTCTGACCTAGGAAACATAACTCAG
>DASTSD010000047.1:0-7999 GCA_035760845.1 Saccharimonadales bacterium (SeqCode)
TTGGCGAAATATCGAAAATCTTCCCGATCCGAGTGAACTAATGGACGTCTGGATGACGAGGGCTCATAGGGATTTGCTTGTATGGTGGCGAGAAAACCGCTAGCCCTGATCAACACGCCCGCTCCTATTGCCCCGACAGCAACTCCTGTCATACTAATGACATGAAACTACTCGCATTCTCTAGCCTGCCCGACGAAGACCAGGTGCTCCTACGCGACGCGACGAGCACCCTTGACCGCTCGCTCAACAAAGTTACCCACCCGAGTACCTGCGCCATTGCCGTTGGCGAAAAGGGTCGGTACCGCGGCAACAATGTGTTTCTTTCGAACGACACGCTTTCGTGCGCCGAAGCGGGCGCAATGGCCGCGGCCGTCGCGGCAGGCGACCGTAATGTCACCAAGATTTACCTGGCGATTGGGCGACCAAACGGCAAGCCTGAGCCGGTCTCGCCGTGCGGTAACTGCCGTCAATGGCTACATGATTTCGCGCGGCTAAATGGCAATGTCATCCAGGTATTTTCGACCACCAGCAATCTCGACGATGTGCTTGTAACCGATTCGGATGAGCTTCTCCCGGGTGGATTCAAATCGGCTGGTCTCGGCAGGATGGCCGAAGGCAAATAGCCTAGCTAGCGCCTCGGCGCACCATCAACACACGACCATCTTTCACGCCTAGCAGCTCGTAGGCGTGCTTTTGGTAAAAATGCACCGCCCGCTCGTTGCTTTCATCGCTCTCAAGCCAAAACGCTCCGGCGTAGTTTTTGTACGCCGCGAGATCCGCATGCGCCGATTCTATCAGCGCTCCGGCAAGGCCGCGTCCGCGCTGCGATTCGTACATGCGAATGGCGAAGGTATAGTCGGCGCCAAGCTCCGGCCGCTCGGTACGTGCAAACCACGCCACGCCGGCGAGATCATCGCCCTGAAACAGCGCATAAACAATGTGGTCCTTTGCGTGGTACCAGTCATTAGCCGCTTGCTCGCTAACAAAACGTTCCGCTGCGTCCCGATGGGTAAACTTTTTGATTTCAGGCTCCTGGGAGCGCTCGACCAACTGGTGAGCGACATCATCGTTCCAGCCCCGGTATAATGTAAGCCCCTCTTTTTTGAGAGGGAGTGAATAGCTATTTTCAACAGGTTGCATAATTTCTCCGATTAAAAACGGCTGCCATCAAGCAGCCTCATCACGGCGGTAGTAGGTGAGGAAAGCATTTCCGTAACTACGATTGTCCACCACAACAACTCCCGTTTTGGCAAGTTCCTCACCCCTACCTGGGTGTGATAATATCATATATCCGCCAGGCTTTAACAGCCCCAAAAGTCGTTGGGCTGTGGAAAACTGAGGGTCGTTATAGGGTGGATCGGCAAAAATAATATCGAATTTTTCGTCGCCTTTTGTTTCGAGCCAATTGTGGACCGTCGTGCGGATTAAGGCCGTACGCGCCTCGACGCCCAGTGAGGTGATATTTTTTGCCAGCACCTTTTGTGCGATACGGTCACGCTCCACGAACGTTACGTCGTGCGCACCGCGGCTCAGGGCCTCCAGTCCGATCGAACCAGTCCCGGCAAAGGCGTCGAGTACCGACGCGCCCTCGACCAAACCGCCGAGGCTATTGAACATCGCGCCCCTCGCCCGCTCGCTCATGGGGTGCGTGCGATTGGTGTCGGGGGCTTCTATTTTGCGGCCGCCGAATTCGCCGCTGATGATTCGTACGTTCATGCCTTCTCCGCCCGTATCGAGGCCTGGTACCATGCCAGCATGACCGCCCGGATGATAAGTGGGATAAGAACGGTTCGGGTTTCACGCGCGAGGTGCCGCGTCCAGCCGGCACGTGAGAATTCCTCGTACATTTTCATGTCGTTGATTTCGTGCAGCGTTTCCAGAAAGAGCACCTCAAACGGCTCGGTTTCCATACGTTCGAATTCGGCCGGAGTCGGCGCGGCATCGTCAAATCGCAGTGGCGCGATAGAGGTAGCGACACCAAGTTCGAAGCTAAGGTGGGTTGTCATGACGCCCTTGGCGCCCCAGAATTCCCAGTTGTTGCGTAGCTGCATGCGGCGAGTATTTCCAGGTAGCAGCAGCTTGTCTTTGGTGGTGCGGCGCGTTTCGAGTCCCTCGCCGCCGCGAAGCTCCTCGAGCTTGGCTTCAAGCGGGTAGTGGTGAGCTGGCGTCAGGCCATCGACGACAGCGTGCGCTAGCCAAGCCGCCTCGAACGATGCCCGCTCACGGTTGCTCTCGCGGAGAGCGGCGGTCATGTTCTCAATATGATCACGGATCATCTCTACGACCCCGCGGTCAGTTTCGTCGGTCGGGTCGATGTAATGCCAGGGCTCGTCCTTGGCCGGGCTTTTTCGCTTGATGCCGTCCGGCCCGTTCAGCCCCTCAAAATGCAAAATTTCGTGCGCCGTCGGAAAGCTAGCCGGGACGTGCGCGGCTATCAGGCGCCGGGCGACGCGATCGATCTTTTGGTGCACGCCCATCACGCGCCCCGATTTTGTTCGAAATGTAGTTCCAGAATACATAAGACGTTATAGGACAAACCTACGGTCTTTCCTATCGCGCCGGGAACGAAATGAATTCGTTCGTCGGGCTGGGCTTTTCCCTTGGTTAGTTTAATGTTGTCAGCCGCTGGTAGTGTTCTACCTGGGCGGCCAGTTGCTTATATTGTAGCAGATTCCCGCCTTTTTCAACGAACGAGCGCGCCTGCCTCTGGGCGCGGGCAATAAGCTTGGTGTCGGAAAGTGTTGCAATTTGCAGGTTGAGCGCACCATGTTGCGCCCGGCCGTAAATCTCGCCCGGGCCACGCAGCTTAAGGTCGACCTCGGCCAAGTAAAAGCCGTCACCCGACTTTTCGATCTCCTTAAGACGCTGGCTCGGCTTGGAGCTGTCAGACATTATAAGATAACAGTAGCTCTGGTGCGACGAACGCCCTACCCGGCCGCGCAGCTGGTGCAGCTGGCTAAGGCCAAAGCGGTCGGCGTTTTCTATCAGCATGACCGTTGCGTTCGGTACGTCCACGCCCACCTCGACCACGGTGGTACTCACGAGGATATCTAGCTCGCCAGCAGCGAACTTGCCCATCACGGTATCTTTTTCATCGGCTTTCATTTTGCCGTGCAGCAGGCCGATACGCCGATGCTTGAACACCGAGTTTTGGAGCTTCTTGTATTCCGCCTCGACGCTTTTGACGTCATTATCCGGATTGTCGTCGATCAGGCTGCAAATAACGTAGGCCTGGCGGCCTTTGGCAATCTCTTCATCGGCGTGCTCGTATAGCTGCGCCCGGCTGTTCGGTGACCAGAGCTTGGTTTTGATCGGCTTGCGCCCCTTGGGTAGCTCATTCAGGATGCTCACATCCAGCTCGCCGTAAACAGTAAGGGCAAGGCTGCGCGGAATCGGAGTGGCAGTCATGGCAAGCAGGTGCGGCAAATGCTCGGACTTCCCTAACAGCTCCTGGCGCTGCTTGACACCAAAACGGTGCTGCTCGTCGATTGCCACGAATCCGAGCTTGTGGAACTTTAGCGGGCCCTGAATAAGCGCGTGCGTGCCTACCACGACATCAACACCACCATTTGCAATTTGCTCATATAGCACCTTACGGGCCTCGCCTTTGACGCTGCCGGTCAGCAAGCCCACCTTTACACCGAACGGCGACAATAGGTTCGAGAGCGTTTCGGCGTGCTGGTTGGCTAGGATTTCGGTCGGCGCCATAAGAGCGGACTGGAATCCGGCGTGCGCTGCTTGCCGCGCGGCGAGGCCTGCAACGACCGTCTTGCCCGAGCCAACGTCGCCCTGCAGCAATCGGTTCATAGGCGTCTTGCGCTCAAAGTCCTGAATGATTTCCCAGGCTGCACGGCGCTGCGCACCGGTCAGCTCAAACGGCAGCTCTTTCACAAACTCGGCTACTACCTTTTGATCGAACGGAATATGCCAACCGGTCAACTTGGCGTTTTCCTGTTTGTTGAGCTGGCTGGCAAGCAGCAGCTGGAACAGCTCTTCAAACGCTAGGCGTTCGCGTGCTTTTGCGACGTCCTCACCCGAGCTCGGAAAATGCATGCCCAGCAGCGCGCTAGAGCGTGGCTCCAGCTTTTCGGCCTTTACGACTTCTTCGGGGAGCGTCTCGGGCAGCATGGTCATAAGCGGGCGAAGCTCGGTTAAAATTTTGCGCACCACCTGGCTTTTAAGCCCCTTGATACTACGATACACCGGCATGTAGCGGTCGGTACTGACCGGTATGTCACTCGCCTTTTCGCTGCTGGGGTTGGTGAGCTGGTATTTGTTGTAGTTAAACTCGAACTCACCCGAAAAAAAGAACTCCTCGCCGCCTTTTAGCTGCGCTTCGCGGTAGGGCTGGTTAAACCACACGGCCTGGAGCTTGCCGCTGTCGTCAGCCAGAGTCGCCGTCGTAATGCGAAGACCGCGCCGGACTGGCCGCGTCGCGATCTTTTCGCAGCGCGCCTTGATGGTCAGCTTGCCCGGGTGGACGTCGCTGATTTTTACTACCTCCGAAAAGTCCTCGTGCTTGCGGGGCAAAAAATCAATCAGGTCGCCAACCGTAAAAAGCCCCGCGGCAGCGAACTGCTCGGCGGTCTTTACGCCCACGCCTTTTATTTTTTCGAGTGGCGTCAAGAGGTTCATCTCTTACGAGTATAGCAGCTTAGCGTTCCAGCTCGTGCATTCGCTCGGCCAGGCGGAGCGCACGGTTTTGGAACGATGACGATTGCGCACTCAGTGGATACGGTTCAAAACCTCCCGGCGTCCAAATGTCGCGCATGACCTCTTGTTTTTTTGCAAGCGGGCTGCCAACGAGCGCGTTTTCGGGTGGATATGCCGGAAGGTCCGAGCGTAGCCGAGCCACTTCGGGTTCGATTGCCTGCATGTGCGCGGCAACGTCATCCGCAAACTGGTCCGTACTATCTTTGACTACGACGGCCATCTTTTTATCAGGAAAGAGCTGCCTAAGCGCAGGCCGTTCCTGGGCCGCCCGCTGGCTCAGCCCAACATAGGCATACACTTGGCCAAATGACGGATCGACCATTTCATCATCGCCAAACAGGACGACATGATTAAGACGCCGCGAGTTTAACCCTCGCGGCGCTTTTTCTGGAGTCGCAATGCGCCTATCCAGTTTAATATTGTGCCGTTCGCTCATATACAGCTGCAGAGCGGCCGTGGCTAAGCCGCACACCGTCCCCCGCAGCTGGAGCTCGGGGTCGAGGCGATGGTCATCCTCCAGATGCAGCGCCGTTTCAAGCAGCGGTGCGCTCGACGCTACGACCGACTCGAGCTTTTTAGGCACTAGGAGACCTTTAGGATGCCTTCAAGGACGAATGCGGTGTCTTCCCAGCGGTCGACTTCGATACTGTCGATGCCCATTGCCTTGACCGGGTAGTCATTACCGCCCTCTTGCAGCTTGTCGCCAATGAAGAGCACTTCGTCTTTACTAATATCAAGGGTCTCGATCAGCTTTTTCATGCCGTAGGCTTTGTCGATACCAATACGGGTCACGTCGACACTGGTCGTACCGCCAAGGCGGACTTCAAGGTCGGGCAGCTGGTCGGCAACAAGCTTGCGCAGTACTTGCTTGGCTGCTTCGTTTTCTTTGGCCCACTTGTATTTTTCTTCGGCAGGAGCAAGCTGGCCAAGCGCCGAGTAGGTTACCTGGCTGCCGCGGTCTTCGATGATTTCGCCGTATGGCTTTTCAGCCCATAGGCCCGTTTCTTTGGCCGACGCCTCAAGGACACTGACGATTTTCTTCTTCTGTTCATCGGTCAGGTCTTCGGCGTATTGGAGCTTCCATTCGCCCTCTACTTCGTCGTAGCGGTAATAGCGCGTGCCGCAGGTAGGCATGAGGTGCATACGCGAAAGTTCGTGCGGCGTTGCCTCTAGGCGGTCGATGACTTGTTTTCTAAACTGTTCGTACTTGCCGCCCGAAATGATACAAACATCGTATTTTTTCAGCAGCTGCACGAGCAGGTCCCCCATCCGGTCAGAAATCGGTGACTTGCTGATTGCCAGCGTGTCGTCGAGGTCGAAAGCAATTAGTTTTCTCGTCATACTAAATATGGCTCCTTTGAACTAGTTTTTGGTCGAGCCTTTATTATAACACGACGAAATGAGCCACATAAAGTAAGCTCGTTTCCCTTTATGTCGAGTGAGGAGTGGTATATCCGACAAGATATATTACGACGAGTTTTTACTAGCGAACCAGGACGAAACTGTTCTTGCCTTTTTTAACAAGGGAGAGTTCGTTCAATTGACGGTCTTCGGCGATTTTTTCGCCATTCACCGACACCGCACCACCCGAAATAAGGCGGCGGGCTTCGCCGTTACTGCCAGCATTGCCGCTTTCAACCAGCGTTTCAACGACGGTCTTGCCGAGTCCAGTGGCTGGAATCTCACCGGCTAGCGCATCGAGGTCCTCACCATTCAACTCGCGGACGTCCTTTTTGCCGAACAGTACTTCGGTCACGCGCTCGACTGATTCTTGGCGCTCTTTGCCGTGTACTAGCGCTGTTACCTCGCGGGCGAGGGCTTTTTGGGCTTCGCGGGCGCTTGGATTGGCTTGCTGCTTGGCGGCAAGCTCCTCGATTTGTTCTCTGGTAAGCAGCGTGTAAATTTTTGCGTAATCAATCACACCTTCGTCGTCCACGTTCAACCAGAACTGGTAAAACTTGTAGACACTGGTCTTTTTAGGGTCAAGCCATACCGCACCGCCTTCACTTTTGCCGAACTTCACGCCGGTCGCTTTGTTAATAACCAGCGGCGTGGAATATACATGCGCCTCGCCGCCTTCGATGCGGCGGATAAGATCGACACCAGCGATGCTATTGCCCCACTGGTCGGCACCGCATACCTGCAACGTAACGCCATGTTCGCGATACAGGTGAAGAAAGTCGTAGCCCTGAATTAGCGAGTAACTGAACTCGGCGTAGCTGATGCCGCTGCCGTCGTCACCCAGGCGCGACTTTACGAAGTCGCGCCCGAGCATTTGGCTCATCGGTACGTTCTTGCCGACCTCGCGCAAAAAGTCGAGGTAGTTCATGTTCTTGAACCAGTCGTAGTTATCGACGATGGCAAAGTCCTTGCCGGCAAAGGCGGTTTTGTACTGCTCGGCGATACCGGCTTTGTTTTTGGCGATTTCATCGAGCGTTTTTAGGTTGCGCTCGTCTTTTTTGCCGTCCGGGTCGCCGATCATGCCGGTCGCGCCGCCCACCAGCAGGAATGCCTTGTGGCCGTAGTCGATAAAGTGGCGTACCATCATGGCCGCGGCAAAGTTACCGATCGTCATGCTGTCGGCGCTTGGATCAACACCCCAATAGAAAGAGATAGGCGCCTGGTCAAGTTGGCTCAAGTCGTCGTAGGTGGTTTGGTTAACAAAACCACGCCACTGAAGTTCTTCGGAAAGTTTCATTCCTATCTCCTTAATCTGTTATTACTCTAGTCAGTATAGCAGAAAAAATGAGCTTGGCAGCCAAAAATAAGTGCTATAATGAGGGGTAATAGTGCTTATGGGAATGAGAGAACGTGACTAAAGAACCGAAAAAATCACGCAGCGTGAGCTTGTATTCCAACTTGACTCACCGGCGTCGAACCAAGAAAGATGCTGCCGCCCGTAAAAAGGCGGAGTACCTTGCCACCCTGCCGAAACATCCGGTAAAGCGTATTTTGTACCGCTTGCACCCCAAGCGTTTTTGGGGTTATTGGTTCAGTAAAAAGGGTGCGTTCATGGCGCTCAAGATTCTTGGCGTCGCGATACTGCTTGGAATTTTGAGTGTCGGTGCCCTTTTCGCGTATTTCCGTAAGGACCTCGACACCATCCGTCCGGGCGAGCTCGCAAAGCGCGTCCAAACCACCGTCACCAAGTATCTTGACCGTAACGGCAACCTGCTCTGGGAAGACAAGGGCGACAGTAACTATAAGCTGGTCGTAAAGAGCGACGAAATCAGCGACTACATGAAGAAAGCTACCGTCGCTATTGAGGACAAGGACTTCTACAAGC